>CAZGMM010000097.1:0-9036 GCA_964526845.1 uncultured Halanaerobiales bacterium
TTTAACCAAAATCAGTGGTAAATTTTATTTTTTATTAGTACTTTCCGAATTCAGGAAAAAGAAATAGTTAAAGAATATCAAGAACAGGTCATCGAGAAAAAGCAGGCCAAAGAAAAGATTGTTAAGATCAAAGAAAAGAAGTCAGAAGCTTTCTATAAAGATTTCCTCGCTAAAGAACAAAAAGAACTAGACGAACTCAGCCTTCGGTTGAGTCAGCAGGGGGTATAGAATGATTAAAAAAGCAATATATATCTTCATATACCTCTTCATCGCAGTATATATAGTATGGGCCCTCAATCTATTTGGAATATTACAGTTAGATGATGTGGTAACAAGCACACCCTATATCAAAGAACGAATGAAGACTGACGAACAGTATGACAGGATGATGAACGACTACTATAAATTAGAAAACGCGTATGATGAATTAAAAACAGCTAACGAAGAATTAAAGTCTGAGCTTCAACAAGTAAAAAATACAGTTGAACAAAAAAATGAAAGAATAGAAAACTTAGAAAACAGATATACCGAATTAAAACAAGGCCAAGAGGAAGAAAAAAATAGAATTGAAAAACTGGTCAAGATCTATGAAAACATGGATCCGGAAGAAGCAGCTGATGTAATAATTAATCTGAGAATGGAAACAACACTCGCAATAGTGGATGAGCTAAAGGACGAACATGTGGCAGAAATACTGATGAACATGCCGCAGGATAAAGCGGTGCAGTTAACAGAGAGATTAAGGGAATAGCAATGTTCTCTTAATATAAATAACAAACCAAAAAGAAGGAGGTGAAGAGAAATAAATGCTTTAGCAGTTACTTTACAGTCCAACCAATTAAAGGTTGAAAAAGCAGATTCAAAACAAGTTGAATTAAAGGGGAACTTCCAAGAAAAAATAGAAGACATTTTAAATATTCAAAAAACAGCACAACAAAGTTCAGTTAATAAGAAGCAAAATATAAAAACAGATGAACTTATAAAAAAAATCAAACAGATGTTAAAAGAAGAAGATGTTAACCTAGAAAATATAAATCAGATCATAATAAAGCAAGAAAATATACCAGTAGACAAAAATCAAATTTCACTAGTAGATATAAAATCAAATAATAAAAATCAAGTTGAAGGAAAAAACAAATTCGATATCTTAATTGAAATCCCTGAAAATTCAAATGAGTCTAATAAAGAATCTGCTGAAAAGTTACAAAGACTGCTGAATGAATTAAAAAAATATAATATAGCTCAACATAATAAATCTAACAAGAAACCAAAAATAAGTAATAATATGGAGTTTAACCCTGAAAATAAGCTAACTAAAAAAGAACAGCCAACAATAAAAGATGTTCTAAATAAAGTAAAAGAATTAGATAAAAAGCAACTCAATAAAATAAGGAAGATGCTAGCTAAAAAAATAAACAATAATAAAACAAACCAACACAGCAAACTAATCAGTAAAATTAAAGTATCTAATAACTCTCAACTAAATGAAAATATAAAAATAGAAAAGATATTGACCGAAATAAATAAATTTACAAATAAAGAGATTAAAACTATCCAAAAAGATATTGTAAAACAGATTAACACTAATTCTGATAAAAAACAAACCCCAAAATCTCATAATATTAAAAATAAAAATCTTAAAACAGATCAGATCTTAAAAGACAAAACCAAACAAAAAAATACTAATAACAATAATAAACATAATAAGAATATCAATTTGAATTTAAAAGAAAATAACTATCTTAAATCTAATAATAAATCAGCTAAAATTAAAAATATAAAAGTTGAGGGAGATAGCCTAAAAGATACTTCCCAAGTGAAAATTGATAATAAGGCAAAAGGAAAGATAACATTCAATAATCTAGAGTTTGAGTTAAAAAATAAAGAAACCAACAAGAAATACAAAAAAGTTAATAATCTTAAATTTTTCAGTAAAAAACAAAATAATCAGGGTAAAGAAAATATAACAAGATTAAAAATCTTCGATATTAAAAACATTTCAAATAAACAAAATTCTACTATTCAATTTAAAAACATGATCAAAGCCAATAATGTATTAGACCAAATAAAAGATAAAGTTGATATAAAGAACTTATCAAATAAAAACCAGCAAATAGAGATTAAATTAAAGCCCGCTTCACTCGGTAAGATGAAAATTAACTTATCGATGGAATCAAATAAAATAGTTGGTAAGATATTGGTAGAAAATAATTTAGTACAGAATTATTTAGAAAACAATCTGCAGGAATTAAAAAGTAATCTCCTGTCAAAAGGATTACAGGTAGACCAATTTAATATCGAATCTGAAACAAAAGACTTTAATCAAAATCAAAACAATCAAAACTCCCAAAATTACTTTCAGCAGTTTAGAGAAGGTCATGAAAAAAACAGGCACAAAAGACAGAGTAATATATATAACTTTCTTAAAGACAAAGAATTAACAGAAGAAAATGCAGAACAGATTGCAAAACCAGGTTGGAGAACTCTAAAAACCCCGAAGGGCGGGTTCGAATACTTTGCTTAAAAAGAAAGGAGATGTAATATGCCTATAGAAGCTGCCGGTGCAGCAAACAGTCAAGCCGCCGCCGATGGCCAAGCAATTGGAAATCAGGTGAAAAAGGAACTGGACAGAGATGCTTTCTTCAAGCTGTTAATTACTCAACTGCAGAATCAGGATCCTTTAAAACCGATGGAAGATAAAGAATTTATTGCTCAGATGGCCCAGTTTAGTTCATTAGAACAGATGAATAATATGAATCAAAACTTCAATAAGCTAATGGATGTACAAAGAATAAATCAAAATAGTTCTTTAATCGGAAAGACGGTTGAGAGAGAGGGAAGTAAGGGAACAATAAAAGGTAAGGTAGTAAAGATAAGTTTTGCAGAAGATAAGACTTATGCTCATTTAGACAATGATAACAAGTCAAAGATCAATGTAGATAATATTACTGCCGTATACTAAAAAGTAAAGGGGAGTAAGGTGAGAAAAATGAAAATAGATAATCGCTTAATAATCAATAGGCCCCTACAGCCCAATAAACAAAACAATAAAGTAAACAACAATGATAATAAAAAAGTTAATAAAAACAATACTCCTTTTAAGAAGATATTCCAGGAAAAGATAAAAGATTCCAAGATTGAGTTTTCAAAACATGCCAAGGAAAGATTACAGGCAAGGAACATAAATCTAAACAAAACACAGATGCAGAAATTACAAAGAGGAGTAGAAAAAGCCGAAGCAAAGGGAGCACAAGATTCACTGATATTAGTTGATGATGTTGCCTATATCGTAAGTGTAAAGAACAATACCGTAGTAACAGCAATAGACGGTAACAACATGAAAGAGAAAGTCTTTACTAACATTGATTCAACAGTACTAATGAAATAAAAATAAAAATTAAGCTGGTTAGATGGCAGGACCCTTTACGGGAGCCACAGAGTGCTAACTGACAGAGGCATTCTGCCAGTGTAAAGGAAAGGTTGATAATTAAAAATGCTTAGATCAATGTATGCAGGTGTGTCAGGCTTAAAAGCACACCAACAACAGATGGATGTCATTGGCAACAATATATCCAATGTAAACACTACTGGATTTAAAGGAAGTAGAGTCACCTTTAAAGAGATGTTAAGTCAGACCATAAATGGGGCGTCTTCACCCCAGGGAGGCCGCGGCGGTACAAACCCGAAACAGATCGGATTGGGGGTACAGCTCGGCAGTATAGATAAAAACATGGGTCAGGGAAGCTTACAGTCCACCGGTAAAGAAACAGATGTAGCACTTCAGGGTAATGGTTTCTTTATTGTAAATGATGGAAACCAAAACCGCTATACCAGAGCTGGAAATATGACATTTGATAAGGATGGTTACTTGGTCAATTCAGCCAATGGTAATAGAGTGCAAGGCTGGGTTGCCGCAGAAGACGGCACTATAGACCAGACTAACATGGATAATCTTGAAGATATTTCTTTAGACCAGTCCATGGATGCTTCAGCAAGCGGCGAAATTATCTTAGAAGGAAATTTAGATGCTAGCGCTTCTCAAAAAGTTGTTTCAACTAGTATATATGACTCTTTAGGATTTGAACATGATATAAGCCTTACCATGAATAAAACAGCGGATAATGAATGGACTGTTGATCCAGCCAATATTAATATAACAGGATCATCTGCGATTAATAGCCCTTCCTCTGCCCAGACTATTGAATTTGATGGTACGACAGGACAATATACTTCCGGTGGATTTGATATTAACTTCGATCCTTCTACAGGAGTTGGGACGAGTCAAACCGTTTCAATTGATTTTTCTCAGTTAACTCAGTTTGCCGGTGATATGACCGCTGACGTGGACCAGGTAGATGGATATCCTCAGGGTGAATTGAAAGATTTCACCATAAATGATGCGGGCGCTATAGTTGGATCTTTTGATAATGGATATAACAAAACATTAGCGCAAATCGGTGTAGCTGAATTTGCTAATCCAGCCGGATTAAATAAAAGTGGAGAAACAATGTACACCGTTTCCAATAACTCCGGTTATCCCAAAGTTGGACCGGCCGGCAGTGGTGGAAAGGGCTTCATTTCATCAAGTAAGTTAGAGATGTCGAATGTAGACCTGGCTGAACAGTTTACCAAGATGATTACCTCTCAGAGAGGTTTTCAAGCTAACTCTAAGGTAATCACAACCTCTGATGAAATGCTGCAGGGATTAGTTAATATTAAGAGATAAAGATGAAATATAAGTGGGGCCTTTAGTTAGGCCCCACAATCTAAACCTAGGGGTAGGTGGTTTAATGATAAAATTGGTTAGGTTAAACGGGGAAGAAATTACAGTTAATGCAGACCTTATTGAAACAGTAAAATCAACTCCGGATACGATAGTGGAATTAACAACCCATAAAAGAATTTTAGTAGAAGACTCAGTCGATGAAGTTATCGATAAAGTCATAGATTATAAGCGGAAAATATTTAACAGTCTTATGTTGGATGAGGAGTGAAAAAGATGAATCTAAGTACAATAATAGGCATAGTATTGGGAATAGTATTAGTAGTGGGAGCGATCTTTTTAGGCGGGAATGCCATCATATTTTTGAGTGTTCAGTCTATAATGATCGTTTTAGGCGGTACATTAGCCGGTACCTTTGTTAGTTTCTCACTATCTGATTTAAAGAAAATACCATCGCTTCTCAAAATAGCATTTACTGACAATGATATTGATTCTGACAACATTATTGAAATTCTTGTTAATCTAGCTAAAAAAGCCAGAAGAGAAGGACTTTTAACTCTGGAACAGGACATCCAAGAAATTGATGACCCCTATTTAGAAAAAGGTATTCAGTTAGTTGTTGATGGGACAGAGCCCGAACTCGTTAAAGATATCATGGAAACCAAGCTTGCCTATATGGAAGCAAGGCATTCTTTAGGTAAAGGTATTTTCAGCAAAATGGGACAGCTTTCACCAGCTTTCGGGATGATTGGTACCTTAATCGGTTTAATACAGATGCTGAGTGAGTTGGATGATCCCAGTAAACTGGGTTCAGGCATGGCTGTTGCATTAATAACAACACTTTATGGAGCTTTTTTAGCAAACCTCTTTTTTATACCTCTAGCCAATAAATTGAAGGTTAAAAGTCAGGAAGAAGTCTTGATAAAAGAATTAATGATAGAAGGTATCCTGTCCATTCAAGCTGGTGAAAACCCGAGAATAATTGAAGAAAAACTACAGGCTTTCTTGTCAAAAGAACAGCCCGGAAAAGAAGCCAGTGAAGAACAGGTAGATACCAGTAGAGTGGTGGGTGAGAATGCCTAGGAGAAAACGTAATTCAAACCAGGAAGAAAATAATACGGGTTCACCGGCCTGGATGACAACCTTTGGAGATTTAATGACCTTGCTTTTAGTATTTTTCGTCCTTCTGTATTCCTTTTCGGTAATTGACTTAAATAAGTTTCAGGGCTTCATGTCAGCTTTACAGAACCAACTGGGTGTAATGGAAGGCGGCCAAACTATCAGTGAAAGTGATGTCTTAGATCAGGGGATGCAGGGTGAATACTTCAATCCTTCTAAGACCAATTTGGGCAAGGTTTATCAGAATATGCAGGGGTTCATAGCCGAGAATGATCTCCAGGATAAGGTGAGTGTGGAGATGACCCAAAAAGGTTTAGTGATCAGAATGACCGGAGAAATCCTCTATGATATTGGGGAAGCTATTATTAAACCCACCGGTAAAAAAGTACTGAATGAAATCGGCCGAAACATTGAAGGTATTAATAATAATGTGAAGGTAGACGGACATACTGATAACCTGCCGATTAGCAACAGTCAGTACCCCTCAAATTGGGAGTTATCGACTGCAAGAGCAGTAAAAGTAATCAAGTACTTTATCGAAAATGGAGATATAAATCCTGCTCGCTTGTCAGCAGCGGGATATTCAAAATATAGACCGCTGAAGGAAAATACAAATCCATCTAATCGGGCGGTCAACAGACGTGTGGAAGTAGTAATAATGAACACTAAGTTAAATCAAGAGGTAGGGAGTGAATAACCTTGGCGGAAAAAGAAGGGAATAACGGCTTGAAGAGATTAATCATAATAGCTGTTTCAATCGTAATAGTTTTATCAATAATCGGTTTTGTGATGGTCAAGTTTGTTAATCCTGAACAGGTAAGTTTAGGCAGTGTAACCGGTAAAGAAAGTGAACAAAAAGAGGAGAAAGATGAAATTGGACCGACCTATCAACTAGGAGATTTCACGGTAAACTTTGCAGAAGAACAAAATTATCAGTTCTTGAAAGCCAGTATCGTATTTGAGGTGAGCCATGGTAAATTAAATGAAGAACTGAACAAGAGAAACCCTCAGATTAGGGACCTGGTAATTTCAATCTTAAGGTCTCAAACCCCTGATGATATAAAGGCGCCAACAACTGATAACATCAAAGAAGAGATCAAGACGAAAGTTAATGATAAATTAAACACAGGCGAAGTTATAAATGTTTGGTTTACGCAATTGGTGATTCAGTAAGGAGGACCCATAATGGCAGATTCTGAAGTTCTCAATCAAAATGAAATAGATTCACTACTATCTGCTTTGGATTCTGGCAATGTAGATGTGGAAGAGATGAAAGAAAGCAGTGAGTCGGATAATGTAAAAAAATATGACTTCAGAAGGCCCAATAAGCTGTCTAAGGAACAGATGAGGACACTTCAAATGATTCATGAAAACTTTGCCAGATTATTAACAACTACATTATCGACCAGGCTGAGAAGTATGGTTAGTTTTGAAGTGGCTTCCATAGAACAGCTGTCCTATAGAGAGTTTATTAGGTCACTGCCGGAACCCACGATAATCGGTATTTCTGAACTTAATCCGTTGGACGGACAGTTCATATTCGAAATTAACCCGGAAGTAGGCTTTACAATTATCGACCGCTTATTTGGCGGACTGGGTAAGCCGATCGAAGAGATCAGGTCTTTCACAGATATCGAACAGGTAGTTTTAAAAAAATCAATTAACTGGGTAATGGAAAGTTTCACGGAAGCCTGGGAAAACCTGCTTGAAATCAGGCCTAAACTAAGGGAATTAGAATCAAATCCCCAGTTTACCCAGATCGTACCTGACAATGACATGACGATAATTATAACCTTATCAGCTGCAGTAGCTGACAGTGAAGGCCTAGTTAATATCTGTATACCATATATCATGCTGGAGCCGATCGTTTCCCAATTAAATGCCCAGCATTGGTTTTCCAGCACCAGAAAAGAAAAGACCAGTGAGCATATAGAGAAGTTAAGGGAACGGGTTAAAAAAGCTAAGGTTGATATGTATGCAGAATTAGGGGCGACCGATTTAACCGTAGAAGATATCCTGTATCTCAAAAAAGGAGATATAGTTAAACTTAACAAGAAAGTTAAAGAACCGATAGATGTAAGGGTGGGAAAGATTAAAAAGTTTAAAGCAATTCCAGGTAATTTTAATAAACATCACGCTTTAAAGATCGTGAGAGTTGAGACCGAAGTTAAGGAGGAAGGTGATTTAGATGAGTAATGGGAACGGACAGTTATCTCAAGAAGAAATAGATTCTTTAATTAATGCGGGAGATGATGAAGTTGGTGAAGGTAATCAATTAACCGAAGATGAAGCGGATATAATTGGAGAAATCGGTAATATTGCAATGGGTTCTGCTGCCACAGCGCTCTTTACCCTCCTTAATAAAAAAGTTGATATTACCGCTCCCAAGGTGGATATAAGTACTTTTAAAGATGTTGTAGCCGAGTATTCTGAACCCTTCGTACTGGTTAAGGTAGAGTACATAGAAGGTTTAGAAGGTCTAAATTTATTGATTTTAGATTCTAAGGATGCAGCCATAATAGCAGACCTGATGATGGGCGGAAGTGGAGAAAATGTCGATAAAAATAAAGAATTAGATGAAATTCATCTAAGTGCTGTGGGGGAAGCTATGAACCAGATGATGGGTTCATCTTCTACTTCGATATCTAATATTATTGATAAAGTAGTAAATATATCTCCACCAGAACCAATTTTTGATGTTGATGCAGATGAATTTGAAAATGATTACTTTGATAAAGACGATTCTTTAGTAGTAACTTCCTTTGAATTAAAAATAGGTAATCTAATTGACAGTACTTTTAAACAGCTGGCTCCCTTAGAGTTTACTAGAAAACTGATTAAAAGCTTAAAGTCCAATAATGAAGGGCTGACAGCCAAATCAGATAATTCGATGCAGTCTAATATCTCAGAAGTGGCTGCTGAAAATACCCACAAACAAAAAGAAGAAGAAAAACAGCCGGCCAAAGCTACTGCAAATGCCGGTAGTCATAGTTCAAGTCAGCAGTTAAAAAGTTCTGAAAAAGTAGATGTGCAAGAGGCGCAGTTCCCACAATTTGGAGAAAAAGAAGGGGTATCACTCCCTCAGAATATGGAACTTTTAAAAGATGTACCATTAACCGTAACGGTTAGGCTGGGTAAAACCAGAATGACCATTAGTGAGGTACTGGACTTAGGCGAAGGTTCAATTATTGAGT
>CAZGMM010000098.1:0-8980 GCA_964526845.1 uncultured Halanaerobiales bacterium
CGCTGACATAGCAGGGATAATGTTTGTTTAGGGCTTTGGTTATGAATAATTTAGGATATTATATAATATTTTTAAAATATTTTCTTATTTGATATTATAAAGAAAAGCCAAAGGAATGATATATGATGGAAGATAAACTCACCCAAAAATATCAGATTACAAAAGTACGTAAAAATGAACAAAAAAAGGTTAAGGATATTGTCGTAAAAGAAAAGCCCTTAACTATTTTTGTTAATGGTTATGAACTGGTCACCCTGATGACTTTGCCCGATAAGATAAAAGAATTGGCGCTGGGATTTTTAATCTCGGAAGGTATTTTAAAAGATATAACTGAAATAAAAGAGGTGCAGCTTTCACATCAAGATACCATTATTAGAATAAAACTAGATAAAGAGATAGAAATAAGTCTTTTTAAAAAAAGGACCCTGACTTCGGGCTGTGGAAAGGGAGTTACCTTTAGTAATCTAAAAGACTGTGCGACCCAGGGTATTGATAAAAATGATTTCAGCGTACTTTCTCAATCAATAAACTCTCTTATGACCAAAATGCAAAAAAAGGCAGAACTATTCGATAGGACAGGCGGCACCCATACCGCTGCCCTTTCCGATGGAAATAAGTTATTATATGTTATTGAAGATATCGGGCGCCACAATACGATTGATAAAATAATTGGAAAATCTTATTTAGAAAATATCGATCTAAAGAATAAAGTTATACTAACCAGTGGGCGAGTCTCCTCAGAAATAATTATTAAGGTTGTTAAACAGCGAATTCCTATTTTGATCTCTCGCTCTGCTCCAACCTCTACCGCTGTTGAAATTGCCAGGGAAAAAGATATCACTCTGGTCGGTTTTACAAGAGGAGCTAGATATAATATTTATAATGACCTTAATAGAATTAAATACTGACATAGAAAATCCCGCCCTTTTTACGGACGGGATTTTTATATTTTATATATTTTTTATTATTCTTCGTTTTCGAGTTCTTCTATTCTTTTTACTACATTGTCTAATTCTCTCTTCATGTCTTTTGCGTATTCTTTGAGATCATCTATTTCATCTTCTTTATTGTATTCGCTTTGTTGAGGATTATAGTTTGGTGCATAGTTAGGAGCATAGCCTCCTCTAGCGTATCCTGCATAATATCCTCTTCTCAAACCACGTCCTGGACCAAAACTTCTTCTGAAACCTCTGCCCATACCTGGGCCTGGTTTTGTGAATCCAGGAGAATCGTAACCGTTACAATATCCTAATCCTCTGCCTGTTCTTGGTCCTGCACCAGCTGGTCCTCTTCCATCTCCGCCTGGCATATCTATCACTCCTTTTTTAGAATTTAATCTTTATTACTTTCTGTACTTATATTATAACGTAGTTTTGAGCATATGTCAATAACTATTTAAAAAAACACCCCGCCGATAGCCGGATATATAATTTTTTAATGATGATGATGGCCTGAGCCGTGGGATTTATCGTGGTCACAGATATCACTTTCTGTATCTAATTCATTATTTAAATATGCCTTAACACTATCTTCAACTTTTCCTCGGGCTCCGGTAACTACTTCAATGTCATTTTTATTGAATAGATCAAAAGCTTTTCTACCCATTCCACCCGCTAAAACTATGTCTACCTCAAGATCATGCAGGTAACGGGGTAAAAATCCTGGTTCATGGCCTGGGTTATCAATTACTTTTGAGTTTTTAATATCACAACCGTCTACATCAAAAATGGTATATTCGGGACATCTACCAAAATGTTGAGCAACATTTCCACCATTAGTTGGAACAGCTATTTTTTTCACTAAATATCACCTCAATTTTGATTGATTCTATTTTGAATTTTTGACCATATTTCTCTCATCTCTTCACTTACCTGATTATCTTGCTCCTGTTCTACAATTAGCTGAGCATTCCTAAGGCTATCAACCAAATCGGAAGAATACGAGATCTTACCGACTAGTCCAATATCTTCTTCTTTTAGATAAGTTTCTATCTCCCGGCTAATTTTTTCATTTATATCATATTTATTAATTATAGCCAGGGCCGGGATATTGAAATGCTGAATAACCTGAGCTACTCTTTTTAAATCTGAAAAACCTGATTTAGATGGCTCTGTCACAAAGAGAACTAAATCAACACCGGTAATGGAAGAAATTACGGGACAACCAATTCCGGGCGAACCATCAATTAAGATAAGATCTTTATTTTGTTCGTCAGCAGTCTTTACTGCCTTTTCTCTTACTTCACTGACCAATTTACCTGAATTATCAGAGCCAATTTTTAAATTAGCATGAACCATAGGTCCAAATCTAGTAGTAGAATTATATATTTCCCCGGTATCTAGCAGTTTGAGGGAAAGTGCGTCCTCCGGGCACATCGCTACACAAACCCCACAACCTTCACATTTGTATTCATCAATCTCATAATTTACGGGGTCTACTGCATTAAATCTACATACATCATAGCATACTCCACAGTCAATACATTTCTCGTGATCTTTTATAGCTAATTTATTACTTTTAAATATACTGGAATTATTAATTTCGGGGTTTAATAATAAATGGAGGTTGGGAGCATCCACATCACAGTCGGCTAATACAAGATTTTGGGCTAAATAGGCCAGATTAGCTACAACTGTGGTTTTGCCAGTTCCCCCTTTACCGCTAATTACTGTAATTTTCTTCATTTAGAACACCTCTTATCTCATTGAATACTGATTTAAATCTTTCTTTCCAGTCTGGATATTCTGTTACAAAGGGTATTCCATCTGAATATAGGTGGGCAAATTCTCTTTTAAAGGGGATCTTAAGCAAAATATCGATACCTTTTTCCTCACAAAAATCTTCTATGATATAATCACTGTCTTCTTCCGCCCTATTGATTATTACACCATGCGGAATTTGCAGTTCATCCATCAGTTCACTGGCTATTTTCAGATCACTTAAACCAAAGGGAGTCGGTTCTGTCACTAAAATTCCATAGTCACTGTCAACTACAGCCTCAATAGTAGGACAGGTTGTACCCGGTTGAGCATCTATTATTACATCTTTTTGTCGGTCTGCTTTTTCTTTTAATGCTTCTATTACAGGTACAGAACTCTCTTCACCAATATTTAATTCTCCCTGCCAAAAATCTACATCATAATCCGTGTTAGCATGCTTTAAAACACCTAATACCCTATCAACTTCCGTAATCGCATCAACTGGACAAATTTTTTCACATCCACCACAACTATGGCAGATTTCAGGAAAGACTAATACTTCATCTAACATCATAGCAAGGGCATTATACTCACAAAAATCAACGCACTTACGGCAGGCTGTACATTTATCCTGGTTTATCTCAGGTACTTTTCTATATATTTTTTCTTCATTATCGAAATTGGGGTGTAGAAAATACTGAGAGTTAGGTTCCTCAACATCGGCATCTAAAAGTTGTATGTTGGGTAAAGACAACGCCATATTTACAGATACCGTTGTTTTGCCTGTACCACCTTTTCCGCTGAGAACAGTCAGCTTCAAACTGCTCACTTCCTGGGGGTTCCGTTGGGAGAGGTTAGCTGTGAGAGTGAACCCTCCTCGAAAGCTTCTACAGCCTGACGGACTGTACCATCTTTAATACTATACATTTCTACGTTACCTCTTGCTAAAGCAGTATAGGCTTTCGGACCAACACTACCTGATATTAAAGCTTCTACACCCCGGTCAGATATCAATTGTGCTGCACTTACGCCAGCCCCGCCGGAAGCACGGGCTGCTTCATTTTTTACTAATTCAATTTCTTCAGTTTCAGTATCTACAATCGCAAAATAGGGAGAACGACCAAAATGGGGGTTTACATTACTTTCAAATCCATTATCATTCTCGGCTGTTACTGCTATTTTCATATGATCAACTCCTTGTTTATTTATCACTAATCGGTAATATTATACCACTGTAATGAACATATGTCAATTATTAGGCCTTGTGCCCCCCGATGGTAGTTTTAATCCTTTCTTTGATACTGCCGGGCTTTGTGCTGCGCCCGTAGTAAAGAGCCTGATAACCATATTTATCCTGAAGTTTATCCTTAACTTTCATCAGCTCTATTTCCCTTGCTCTATTGTCAAATATGTTAAGCTGCATATTGGCTTTATTAGAAAAATTACCGAGGCTTACCCTTACTTTGCGGACAGCCTGCCCCCTATAATTTTCATTGAGCAAAACAACTGCTGTATCAAAGATAACGGTGGTAAGATTAGTATGAGTATCTATGGTCCTCTGGACATGAAACCCGCCTTCTAACTCCTCTCGGCTGTAGACCAGTCCCAGGGAAATCGTCTTGCCGGTCAAATTGCGTTTGCGGGCCCTTTTACCCACCTCTTCCGCTAACTCAAAGATAACGGTTTTAATTTTTTCTATATCTTCATAATCACTGTAGAGGGTAATCCCTCTCCCCAAGTTTTTCCTTTCATCCAGGTAGTGCCCTTCTACTTTAGAAAGATCAACACCCCAGGCATGGTAATAAAGTTGGGTTCCCATTACACCAAATTTATTTTCCAAATATTCAAGCGGCAGGTGGGCGAGATCACCTACCGTTTTCACACCTAACTTGTTAAAATGTTTTGCTAACCGACCGCCAATACCCCAGCATTTTTTTAAAGGTAAGGGCCAGAGTTTGTCCTCTACATCATCATAAGTCCACTCCACTAACCCTATCTTTTTACCTTCATTATCCATGGCTACCTTAGCTAAAAACATATTGGGGCCTAAGGCCATACTGCAGTTTAGACCATACTTCTGCAGGAGATCTTTTTTAATCATACGGGCCACTTTCCATTTATCTCCGAAGAGCCGTTCCGTACCATCCAGTTTAATCCAGGACTCGTCAATAGAATAAACATGGATGGCATTTAAAGGTACATAATTGTTAAACAGTTTGGTTATTTCGAGTGAAATTTTTACATAAAGTCCCATGCGTGCTTCTACTAATTTTATCTTGGGATCATCGGGAATTTGATAAAAACGGTCGGCGGTCTTTATACTGTATCTCTTTTTAAGGGCGGGTGAAGCTGCCAGCACAACCGAACCACTCCGCTTCTTATCTCCTAAAACTGCCAGAGGAGTTTCTACCGGGTCAAGGCCGCGTGAAACAGCTTCTATACTTGCAAAAAAGGACTGCATGTCAACACATAAGATATTTTGGTGAGGTAAATTGTCATAATCTGCAGGTTTCACTCTAATCACCCCGAACATATGTTTTAAATTTGTGTTTGGTATATAAATATTATCATACATATGTTCGTTTTTCAACAAAAAAATAACCGGCTAACCAATATAGCCGGATATTGCCATTAAACCGTGTATAGTTGCTAAAACACCGGTTATATAGGCAAGTCTGATATGATATTTTATAGGGATCCTTGTCCACCCTTTCCGGTTGGTCCTCGGAATTGCTGCTGTTACAAGCAGTAATAAGTAAGTAATAATCCCCAGGTACATAATAACCGGGTAATTTCCTATATATGTGTATGCTAAATTATTCAACCACAGCATAATATTCCACCCCAGATCATTTTATATTATTATAATTGAATATTGACAGATGTCCTATTACTGTGCCTAATTTTAAAACTATTACTGGACATGTGATAGGCAAGAATTACCTTATATTCCTGGCCCGCTTCTAATTTGCGGTCCATATCATCACCACTGTCTAAAGGTATTACAAACTCGATAACTGCTCCCTCTTCACTTTCTGAGCCGGCGGCCTGGAGTATATTCCTTTCTTCATCTGCCCTGTGTCCGGTATTGGAAACCCCAAAATGGTCTTCAATATTTAAGCTGCCCTCTTCATCCACATCACCAATTATGATATTAGCATTTCTCATCATAGTGGTGGGGTTAAATCCTACCGCAGCCCAACCCAGGCCAACTGTTTTTACTCCAAAAACCAAATTCCCTTCTTTCACGGTCCAACCAATATCCATTTCCAGTGCTTCTACATATAATGTATTATCATATTCCTCTGGCTTAAAGACTCCATCCACCTCTTGATAATCAACTTCCTGAGCTGACAAGATAGAAGAAACCCCTGTTAACAATAAAACAAAGATGAATATTGTACTCAAGGCTTTTTTCATCATTTCGCCCTCCTTCTCTACTCCTCGTAATATAATAATTGACCAAAAAGGAGAATTATCCTGCTTAGCTTAAAAGACTTATATCGATAATATCTCGAAAGAAAATCTCCTTAGGTTCTTCGTTTTTTAGGATTAATTTCTTTTGATAAGTATCATAATCCTTTAAATATGTTTTTAAATCTTTATATTCCTTATCGGCAAAATATGTGATTTTAACTTTAATATTTTTTTGCAGTGCCTCTTTAATCTTATAGTTAAAAATCTCATAGACCTGTTCATCCAGTTCTGGCCTCTTCTTTTCATCTTCACCTTCTTTAAGTTCTTCCAACTTTTTTCGGTGCTCTACTAACATAAGAGAAGTCCACTTGATATTTCCCCTGTCATTGATATCCATTAAAATCCCCCCTTCTAATGCGAACATATGTTCTAATATTATTATAGCATTAGAAGCAGGCTTTGGCAATCTTAATTTTTAATTTGCAGTTCTTCTGTGGCCTCTTTTAGTTTTAGATTTAGATTATTTTTTCTTACTTGCCGTATTTTTAGCCTATTATCCCCACTCTTAATTCTTATTACCTTTCTTTTTAAAGTATAATCATATTTATTTGAATTACTTTCTATCGTAATTCTATATCTACCCGGGGGAATTCTATCAAATTTAAGGGGAGAATGATCTTTATATTTTTTTATGAAATAATTATCTCTATTATGAAGTTTAACATATACTTTATCCTTTTCCTTAGATTGAATGGCTTTAAGATATCGGTTTTGTCTTTTCTCGCTCTTTTTTATCTCAACTTGTAAACTTCCGTACTTTATTAACTTTAATTTTAAAGGCTTATTGTTATAATTCTCAATAAAATAAGGAAGATCTTTACTCATTACATATCGTTCACTGTATTCTCCTAAATCCAATACCTTGATTAATAAATCCTGCTTGGCTTTCACATAACAGTTAAATTTACCTTTGTTGTCCGTCTTTACCGTCACTCCATTTATACTTAAGATAGCTCCCTTTACATTTTCACCTTGCCCGGTGATTAATTGACCTCTCACTTCCTTACTTTTCCGCTCTGGCAGTTTTAAAGTAAAAGGAACTAATATCCCCATTTTAATATATTTATCAAACTTTTTCTCCGTTGGATTGTAAATTGCTTTTCCGCTTAAAGATATTTTCGGACCGCTTTTAAAATGATAATCTAATTCCCCGCTCAGATTGACCCGATTTGTCCCAAAGTTGTCTGTACTAAACCTGGCATTAATTTGATTAATGTTAAAAATTCTAGTCAATCTATAATATAATTTATTTTTTCCATGAAAATGTTTTTCTAATAAAAAGCGGTATCTTTCATTTCTTAACTGGTAGTGCAGTGCTTCAATATGATAATTTTTACTATTATCATTTATTTTCAAAGTAACTACCTGGTCAAAGTTATTCCAGCTATTACGTTTTACTTTTGAGATCTTAAACTTTTTGATAAATCTCTTTTTATTACGAATAGTTCTATATTCTAACTTAAACTTATTTTTTATTTTATCATACACATATCGAAAGTATTTCTTTTTTGTAATCGAAGCAGATCGAAAACGCCAACTGTAACCCAAAATAACCCGACTGTTTTCATTTAATTTCTTTATAAATTTTATATATTTTAAATTATTTGCTGCAATTTGATTGGTATTCAGATATAAGTGGTCATCATCCTTTTGATAATGTGTTTTAAGATAGTAATTAATACTTTTCTCTTTTCTTTTTTTAGCTTCGGCGTAGATGTTAATCCGACTATTTTTCAAATTTAAAACAGTGCCCAGTTCTTTACTAAAATCAGTATATAGAGCTTTTTTAAAATTATTATCTTTATGATTTAAATATGAAAATTTTAAACGATCCTGGTCTGTTTTTGTTCCTGCTAATTTAAAACGTGTATCGTAATCAGTACCTAACCGCCAGTGGTAAGAATCTTTTTCTTGTTGCAAATTGAATTGATTATTACTTAATTTTAAACTTAAATCAGAATTTATTTCAGTTTTAAGAAACCAGTTTCTTTCAATATAGCTACCCTTATTTGATGTAAATGTATATTTTAGATGGTTCTTATATATATTAATCTTTTTATTATTGAGTACATGTATTTTTTCATGAATAATATTAATTATCTTACCGTTCTTAGCACGGGCTTTAATACTTAATACTGGCTTTTCAAGTTGGCTGTTACTTGTGCATTTAATTTCTATTATTTTATTTTCAAAAGGTTTTATTTCTATCTTTTTCTTTTTTATGGTAAATAGATCATTCGAAAAAAATGTAATTTTCCGGGGTGTATTCCCTTTATTGGTTAACTCGAATTTGACCCTAAAGTTTTTTTCAACATATTGTGGGACCTCTATATAACCGGTTTCTAAACTAACTATCTCTTTAATATTAAAATTAATATTTCTATCATAGTTACGGCTATTAGTAACTAACTTTAAATTCAACTGCTTAAGGCCTGCTTTTGCTTGTTTGGGTATTTGAATTATTAGATTGAGCTTTTTACTTTTTAAAGCAGGTAAACTAAACCTATGTAAGGGGATTAGAAGTTTCCACCTTTTAGGACAGGTAAGTATTGGTCTAATATCCTGTGCTTTTTTAGAATTGTTTTTGACTTCTATAGAGATGACCTTTAACTCTCCCGGCTTAGCGATTTGTTCTTCGGGTGTATTGATGGCTAACTTGGCATTGGCTTTAAAAGATATTAATATTAAAAAGATAAAAAAGAAAAGTAAGAATCTTTTAATGATCGTTATTTACCTCAAATTTATATTTTTTGCCGAAGTAACCATCTTTTTCATTTCCTAAAAGCAGAATTAATTTGTGGGGT
>CAZGMM010000099.1:0-8775 GCA_964526845.1 uncultured Halanaerobiales bacterium
GGTGAAATAATGACAGGAGGAATCTAATTATGGAAAATTCAAATCGTATTAAAAATTTACCACCATATTTATTTGCCGAGATAGATAAGATGATAAACAATGCCAAAGCAGAAGGTATGGATGTTATTAATTTTGGTATTGGCGATCCCGACCAGCCCACACCTGAAAATGTTGTAAATAAAATGAAAGAGGCTGTACAGGATCCTACCACTCATAGTTATCCTTCCTATGAAGGTTTAGTTGAGTTTAGAACAGCAGTAAGTAGAAGATATAAAAAGAGATTTGATGTTGAGTTAGACCCCGAAACCGAAGTGGTTTCATTAATCGGTTCCAAGGAAGGAATTGCCCATTTACCACTTTGTTATATTAACCCAGGTGATTATGCCTTAGTCCCTGATCCGGGCTATCCAGTTTATAAAACAAGTATATTACTGGCGGATGGCAACCCGATTATGATGCCTTTAAAAGAAGAAAATGATTTCTTACCTGAGCTTGCTGCCATTTCAGAAGAAGATGCGGAAAGAGCTAAAATAATGTTCTTAAATTATCCTAATAACCCGACAGGAGCAATGGCAAGTATAGAATTCTTTCAAGAAGTTATTGCTTTTGCCAAGAAATTTAATATCATTATTGCACACGATGCAGCCTATACTGATATTTATCTCGACGAAGAAGTCCCTCACAGTATATTGGAAGTAGAAGGCGCAAAAGATGTAGCAATAGAATTTAATTCCCTTTCAAAACCTTATAATATGACCGGCTGGAGAATCGGGTGGGCCTGTGGAAAAGAAGATGTTATAGAGTCCTTAGGTCGTTTAAAAACTAATATAGATTCGGGTATATTTGAAGCAATTCAATATGCGGGCATAGAAGCTTTATATAATTCTGATGATAATATTAAAGAAGTTACTGAACTATATAAAAAAAGAAGAGACCTACTGGTAGAAGGTTTATCTGAACTTGGATGGAAGGTTAAACCCAATAAAGCAACTTTCTATTTATGGTTAGAAGTACCGGAAAATGTTACTTCTTCTGAATTCTCAAAAAAATTGTTTAAAAAGACCGGTGTGTTCTTTACACCTGGTATCGGCTGGGGTGACTACGGTGAAAACTTCTTACGGATTGCTTTAACCGTTGAGCAGGATAGAATAAAAGAAGCCATCCAGCGAATCAAAGAAAATGGATTTGTCTATAACTAGCATAAGTTTGAATTCAAATAGAAGAGGTTGATTACAATTTTTAAATACAATAAATTTATTTTATCAATAATAATTATAATATTGTTTTCAGTAACCTTTACTACTACTGCGGTTGAAGAACCCTGCTGGGAAAATCTTAAGAATAAAAGTATTCAAGAAATTAACCAAGACCCCCAGAATATAAAAGCCAATTATAATCATATTATTTCCCTAGTCAATCTTGGAGAAATCAAAAAAGCCTATAACACTATCGATGAATTTGAAAAAGATTTTAATGAAAATATTTTTATAGAAAAAATATCACCCTACTTAAGAGAATTAAGAAAATATCCCGAAAATATCTTGCTTTTAAATTATACTGCTTTTTATGGAGTAGTAATAAAAGAATATGAAATAGCAGTAAAATACTTCAATCGTGTATTAGAATTAACACCGGATAACTATAATATTCGCAACTTTCTATCAGCCAGTTATTTAGAATTAGAAAATTATGATCTCGCGTTAAAAGAAGCCAATAGAGCTTTAGAAACAAGGGATAATGAATTCTCTCATCTTCTTTTAGGAGTTATTCACTATGAAAATGGTAATATCTTAAAAGCTGTTAGTGAATTTTCCAAATCGGGAAGTTTAGGACGAGAACTGTTAAATAATAACTAAATAGGGGCGGCTATACTATGATATTCAATCAAAATGGTAAGTTGAATGATAGTCTTTTCAAATATCCAATTGATGATTATGAAGAATTTAGAGAAAAGGCTTTACAATGTGAGAGATGTAGATTAAGAGAAAGCTGTACTCAAGTAGTAATGGGAGAAGGCTCACTCGAGAATAAAATTATGTTTATTGGAGAAGGTCCGGGGGCAAGTGAAGATAAAAAGGGGAGACCCTTTGTAGGAAGAGCCGGTCGGTTACTTGATAAAATACTTAAATCAGTCAATATTAAAAGAAAAGATATCTATATAACCAATATTGTAAAGTGCCGACCACCTGAAAATAGGAATCCAACTGAAAATGAGATGGAAGCTTGCTCACCCATTTTAAAAACCGAGATAAAATACATAAAACCTAAAGTAATCGTACCTTTAGGTTCGGTTGCTTTAAAATATTTAGTTGGACCACAGAGAAAAATAACTGAAGACAGGGGAAACTGGTTTAATAAAGGTGAATTATATTTTTTACCTACTTTTCACCCTGCCTATCTTCTTAGAAATGAAAATATGAAAAGACCGGTCTGGAATGATTTTAAAAAGATTAAAAAAGCAATCGAGAGAATAAATGAACTTTATGACTTAGATTAAAAATTACTTTTCTCTAAATTACGGAATAAACCAACAACTTTACCCATTAATTTTACATTTTTAACTAATATAGGATCATAGTCCGGATTTTCCGGTCTTAACTCTACATAATCGCTTTTTTTATAAAATCTTTTTACGGTAGCCCTGTTATCAATCAGGGCTATTACTATTTCTCCATTGTTAGCAGTGTTTTGCTGTTGGGCAATGACATAATCTCCATCATTTATACCAGCATTGATCATACTTTCCCCTTCAATTTCCAACATAAATAACTGCTTTCCCCTCACCTTGATAAAGCCTGTCGGAATAGGAAAGTAGTCTTCAATATTTTCTTCTGCTAAAATAGGAGCTCCAGCTGTAACTTTCCCTACAATTGGTACATGTATCATTTCTTTCTCAAATTTATCTGCAAATTCATTTTCCTTATTACTTTTATTTAAAATTTCAATTGCTCTTGGTTTGGAAGGATCTCGCCTGATAAACTCTAATTCTTCCAATGTTTTTAAATGATTATGTACAGAAGCAGGTGATTTTAGCCCCACGGCTTTTCCAATTTCACGAACAGAGGGTGGATATCCTTTTTTATCTATCTCATTTACAATATAAGTATAAATTTCTCTCTGTCGTGGGCTTAAACTTTCAAGATCAACCATATTTTTCCCTCCAGAAATTTAATTTTAAATATATATATAAATGTAAAATTTTATTACAATTTACTATTACTGCTTAAATTATAACACACAAAACCCCATAAAGCAAACAATCGTTCTAATATCTGACAGTATTATTTGACTTCAAACATATGTTTTGGTATAATCTTATATAAGAACATATGTATTGGAGGCGGATAAAATGTATAAAGGTAATGCAAAACTAACAAGAGATAAAGAAAGCAACTCAAAATCAAAGGGGATTATTGTTATGGCGGTCTTATTGGTTACTCTAATAATTATTGTCAGTATATTTTCTTATAAAGCTCTCACAAAAAAAGAAATATATTATAAAGATATTGAAATTAAAAATGGGCAAACACTCTGGGAAATAGCCGAAAGTGAGTTCGGTAATGATATTGATGTTAGAAAATATGTTTATAAAATAAAGCAGATAAACAATTTAAAAAATTCAAATATTCACCCGGGTCAAATAATAAAAATTCCAGTGGAACGAGAAGCATAGTATGTATGTTCGATGCACTATATTTTTATTTTTCCAATTATTTGATATAATAAGAAAAAGGGAAATTAATATATGCTTTATAATTATATACAAATTATTATTTGATAGAGGTGTTAGATATGGATATTGAAGCTATTAAGAATTATTTATATGAAAGAGATGAAATCATTTTTGCTTATTTATATGGTTCTTTTGCCAAAAAGACAAATAACAAATTAAGTGATATAGATATTGCCATATATATTGATGAAAATGAAAAACCTCCAAGCAGCTATTTTGGCTATAGAAGTGATCTTATCTCTGAAATACAAAAATATACTAAGAAAGAAATTGATCTAGTAATTCTAAATGAAGTATCTATATCAATTGCTTATAATGTATTTAAAGAAGGAAAATTATTATTTACTAAATCTAAAAAAATAAAAATCAATTTTCACGAAAAGATAATAAATAAATACCTGGATTTTTTACCATTATTTGAAGTGCAAGAAAAATATCTAAAAAACAGCATAAAAAAGGGCACATTTGGGAGATGATATTTTGGTTAATAAAAATGTAATTAACAATAAATTAAAAGAATTAAATAAGAATTTGAAACAACTGCGTAATTATCAGGGGATCAACGCAAAACAATTACATAACAATATGGGTAAACTTTGGGCTATAGAAAGAGGACTCCAGCTTAGTATACAAATTATACTTGATATTGGAAATCATATTTTAGCAGATAAAGGAATTACAGTGGAAAATTATGCTGATATTTTTCAGGAATTGATTAACCAAGAAATTATCCCAGAACAATATGGTAAAAGAATTAAAGATATGGCTGGTTTTAGAAATATTTTAGTTCATGAATATGCTGAAGTAGATTTGAATGTAATTGTAGAAGTATTAGAAAACAGTCTTGATGATTTTGAGAAGTTTGCTTTTTATATTAATAGGTATTTAGAAAATGAAGATATTAAAAATTAATATCCATAGACAAAAATATAAACGGAAAGACCATGTGAAAGTTAGGGCAAGCTATCTTTATATTTTTTATTTTTTTCGTAAAATGTATATTTTGCGAAATAATACCTATTTTTTACCTAAATATAGGCCAAAATACTTTAAAAACCTCTATTTTTATTTTATAATAATGAAATAGGGTCTTTTTTAATTTAAAAATATATTTGGGGGTTTTGAATTTGAAATTAAATATAATTGCAGATAGTTCTTGTGATCTACCAGAAAAATATTTAAAGAAAATAAAATTAGCTCCAATGACCTTAAAATTTAAAGATGAAGTTGTTAAGGACCGTGTTGATATTAGTCCGTCCGAATTTTATAATAAATTAAAATCAATTAATTACAGTCCTGGATCAGCTGCTCCTTCCGCCGGTGATTTTCTTCAGCATATAAAAAAAGATCATGATAATTTTATCATTGCAATTTCCTCTGCTTTAAGCAGCAGCTATAATAATGCTTTAGTCGCTAAAGATCTGTTTTTGGATAAAGTAAATGATGGTGTGGTCCATGTCTTCGATACTCTCAATGCCTCGGTCGGTGAAGGTTTAGTTATCCTAAAACTGCTCGAGCTTAGAGAAAAAAGTACGTCCAATGATACAGTCCTAAATGAGTTAGGCTCTTATATCGAGGGTCTAAATACCTTCTTTTTATTAGAAAACTTGGATAATCTTATAAATAGTGGGAGATTAAATAAAATTATGGGTAAGTTTGTAAATCTTTTGAATATTAAATTATTGATGGGAAAAGATGAAAATGGAGCCATAAAACTATATGATAAAATTCGCGGTTCTAAAAAAGCCTTTGAAACTTTACTGGATTATATCGAGGAATATGGATCTGATCTTGAAAATAAATATTTAGGGATAGCTCATTATGATTGTTATGAAAAAGCAAAAAAATTTAAAGAAGAAGTTGAAAAAAGATATAACTTTAAAGAAATAATTATTACAGAAATGGGTCCCACAATTGCAACTTATGCAGATAGAGACGCAATTTTAATTAGTTTTTAAGTCATATCTTTTTGTAAACAACTCTTCCTTTATTTCCTACCTCTATTTTTAAACATAGATTTCCATTTATATTTGTAACAGCTGCCTCTTCTCCAATTTGTTTTTTAGAAGTTGAATAGATGCAATCATATATATCATCTTCTTTATTTAGATAAGGGTCTATTTTTATATAGACCTCTTTTTTATTTTCTAGATCTGGATTAACTGCTAATAGGAGTTCTTCCTCACTTAAAACCCTTGACCATCCTATTATATCAGTGATCCTCTCTTCTTCATTTTTTGTAGGGAAATAAAAATTTTGATCTTTATTATGGGCAATAGGTCTTAAATACTGTCTGCCGTGCCTTAATGCTATATTATCTTTTCTTAACTTGAATATTTTCTTTATACCTTTATATATATCTGATTTTTCATTGAAAAAATGTTTATTTTGCGACCTGAAGGCGCCAAATTTACCGCCAAACATACATTCTCTAATGTATTTATCAGCATCTCCACTGCCGTCAAATCCCTGTTCAGTCCCGTAATAGAGACAGGGAATGCCCAATGTAGTTACATTTAGGAATATACTGTTTAAAAGCAAGGGCGCGGTCTCCTCATCTGCTGCAAACCTATATTTGTTATTATCACCTAAACTAACCATATCATGGTCATCAAACATAGTTACAACATTATCTTTAAACCATTTATAATCATCTTCACCTAAGATATCAGTGTTAGAAAATATATTAAAGTATTCCTGAGGATTAGTATATCCTTTGGCAACTCCTTCCAAACGATGTGGAATATCATTGATTCCCAGGGCAGCATTTAAACCTGTTTTATTTAAGGTATCATAGGCAAAATCGAATCCTCCTGTTATCTCACCTATTAAATAAAAGTTCTTTTTACCTATACTTTTAGTAAATTCATGAATTTCGCGTACGAAATGCTTAGTTGCTCCCCACTCTAAGTGCTTTACGGTATCTAACCTAAAGCCATCAATATCAGTTTCTGCGATCCAGTATTTATAGGCCTTGGTTAGTATATTTAAAGCTTTTGAAGGTATAAAGCCTTCTTCTTCTGTATATTCTCCCAGAAAATGTGTTTTTAGGGACATGAAGTCGCCTTGTACATACTCGGGATAGTAATCCCAATTTTGTATTTCACCTTTTCGTTCATAAATAACTTTATTTCGCATCTCTTTGGGCCAGACAGCTCCATTCGGCCATATTTCATCAATATTTTTGCTTTCTATATCTATAGAGGGAGAACCTTCTTCGTCTCTAAAACCCTTGATATTATAAGTATCCCCGGTCCATTTGGGGCTATCTTCTTCATATGCAAACACATCCCCAGAATGGTTTAAGATAATATCTAAGATGACATAGATACCCCTTTTATGGGCTTCTTTGACTAACTCTTTTAGATCTTCTTTGCTGCCTAAATGGGGATCTACCTTTAAAAAGTTTTGAATACCGTAGCCATGGTAAGATTCTTGAAATGAAACCTGTTTAAAGATAGGGCTTAACCAAATAACAGTTATCCCTAACTTCTTTAAATAATCAAGTTTGGAGATAACCCCCTGCAGGTTACCCCCATTCCATTTTTCACCCCAATTATGCCATTCTTCAACAGAATCATTTTCTTTGATTGAATCAAAGTCTTCTGCAGGGTTAAACAACTCTCTATTATCCTCTTTGCCGTCCGAAAAACGATCAACAATAAGAAAATATATGATTTGATCTTCCCAATCCGCCGGGGATTTAAAGTACTTTTTATTATTCTTAATTTCTTTTATATTTATTTCTTCGATACTTTTAATATCTTCCATAATTATCAATCCTTATTCTTTATAGGCTCCAATTATTTTACCATAATAAATAGTGTGGTAATCTTTTTGAGGATAATATTGATCTTTAATAGCTTGATCAGATAACAAATCAGATCCCATATCCTGTTTATAGACTATTTTACACTCATAATGGGCATCATTACCTTTAATAAAAGGTGTATCAAGTTCTTTACCCTCTATTAATTCTAAACCTAATTCTTCAAACTTATTAACATCTCTGCCAGAATGAGTACCACAATAATCAGTTTCTCTTTTTAATTTGTTTCCAAAAGGTACTGAAACGGTAAACTGATCTGTATTTTCAATCAACTTATGTGTATACCTGGAATGGCGAACCAGGACAGTAAACATAGGTTGACCCCAAATAACTCCAATGCTGCCCCAACCAATTGTCATCGTATTTAATTCTTCACCATCTTTGACTGTTAGAAAAGCTCCTATCTTAATTGCATCCATTACCTCTGTAGATAGTTCATTAAATTTAACTTTTTCCATAAATATTATTACACCTCTCCTTTTCTCCTCTATTTTATTTCCATTTATTTCTATGAATTCTACTTTTATCAAACCTGTCGGGTGTTTTCTTGTCTTGATCAGGATAACCAACAGGAATTAATGAAAATGGAATTATATCAGCAGGTAGTTTAAATAAATTTTTAAACTTAGCAACTCGTTCTTCATCGGGATATAGGCCGAGCCAGACAGTGCCTAAGCCGAGATCTACACCTTTTAATAAAATATTTTCAGTAGCTGCAGCACAGTCCTGAACCCAGTAATCTTCATATTTAGTTTCATTCAGGTCAGCACAGACTAAAATGGCTTTTTTAACTTGAGTTATCATTTTTGCATAAGGATGAATGTCTGGGATCTTGTTAATTATTTCCTGATTGTCAATTATTATAAAATGCCAGGGCTGTTCATTCCCAGCGGAAGGAGCGAGCATTGCCGCTTCTAATAAAGTATAGATTTCCTCATCTGGAACATCCTTATCTTTGTATGATCTTATACTCCTTCTCTTCTTTATGATATCAACCAATTGAATACCCCTCCTTTTTACGATAATAATGGGCTTCTTCTTTAACTAATCCGCAGTTGTCATTGATAAATTCCTTAACCAATTCTTTTCTTTTTTTATCATCTGCCAATCTTAATATAGTTTTTGCTAATAAATACCTATGCCAGCATTTTTCATAATTATCATAAATTGAAATTAGATAATCAACAATAGAACTGTCGTTATAATAGTTAAT
>CAZGMM010000100.1:0-8722 GCA_964526845.1 uncultured Halanaerobiales bacterium
TATTGCTATTACAGGCTTCACGTTAAATTTGTTTATTTACTTTCCGAATTCAGGAATTAATTTATTAACCACATTAGGACTTAACTTTGTTTCAATATAGATCTTCCTATTTTTTAACTGCATTGGTTCTGGTTCTTTAATTTGATCCTTGTTGTAAGAAAAATAGGAACGACTGATAAATTTAAAATCGTCGTCATTAATAAAGGCCACAAACTTGTCAGGATTCCTGTTTTTTAATAACTTGCAGGTCTCTACCAACATATCTGACCAGCTCTCTACTTCCTTACCTTCCTCATCGATGTAAAAGGCAGAAGGCTCTTTTTCTCTGAAATTTTCATCAAGATAATGAACATTATTCTCCTGATTGTTATAAGTGTCCCCCTGGTCTTCAAACATCTGGCTGATTTCTGAAGCACTAATTTTATCTGGTTCAGATTCTTCTTTATTTTCTTCTTGTTCAGCTTGTTTTCTGATTTCTTTTGTGTTTATCTCCTCGATTACTTCTTCCTGACTTATATCATTATCTTCCTTAAATTTTACTTTTTCTTCCTCTTTTCCGTTTTCTTCCTTATCTTCTGATAATATTGATTTCTCCTCTTCTTCTTTCAGAAATATTTCGGCTTCTTCTTGCATCTGAGGAGTTTTATTTATTTCTAATTCAGGTTCTTTATTTTCTTTTTCTTCATAAACAGGTTTAGACACTTCTTCATTTTCATCTGAAACTAAGTTAATAATATCTTCTAACTTTTTCATGTAATTTGAAATATCTTCTGATTTATCGATGAAATTTCTGGCCTTATTATATTTATTATCCAACATGAGATCGGGCATCGATTCACTAATTTCCATATTAGTGCTCAACATAACTTCCTGTAATTCGATTAAGGTATCTTTTATTTCTTCGGCCTTTTCGGGAAAATTTTCTTCTAAAAACTTGGATAAATTATCTATTTTATCCATTTTAACACCTCCCTTTAGGTGAAAAGTATACAAAGAATCTATATTAAATACTTAATTTTTAACTATTTTCTCTAGTACTATATATAATTAGAGATAAATTGATATTCTCCTTCTTTATTTAATAATTATTCAAAAAATGAGGTTATTCGCCACAGCCAACAGTTATTTACAAAAAGGGCTTTTTTTTAAAATGGTATTTCTAATAATATTCGATAATTCCAAACTTTCTCTACTCAATTATAATAATCGGCAGATATCAAATAATATTAAACGAAAACAATTTCTCTCTCTGCTAATTATCTCTTTATTACTTGTTTAGAAAACCCTTTTCTATGTATTATAATGAATTTGTGTTATTGACATTCCTCACTTAGTATCTGCAAAATTTCAGCAAGTACCAATTTGGAACTTTTATCAGTTGTTTCAACAATATAATCGTTTTCTAATCTATTAATTTTATGGTTACAATTTAAAGCATCCTCAACATTTAATAATCTTTGCTTATCTCTTATCTTTATTCTTTTTCTCAATTCATCGTCTTCACATTTGAGCACAATATGCAAAAAATTGTTTTTTTTTCTTTTTAATAATTTTTTTACCTGTTCAGCCTTTCCTGGGTAGGAAAAACAAAAGAAATTATAATATTTTTTATGCCATATTTTATAAAGTTTTCTGAACAAGCTGCAATATTATCCTGCATTAAGTTTAACCATTCGATCTTATTTTCTAATGGGACTGTCCTAACCAACTCATCACCGTCAATTAAAGCATATCGACTCTTAAGATTATCTTGGAGAGATTTAGTAAAGAAGATTTCCCAACTCCCGGGGCTCCATTGATTATTATATAGTTCATTATTACACCTCAAAAAATTTATAATAAAAACCCTGCCCTAAGGACAGAGTTTTCTTGATTGCCTTTTTCTGTTATTCATCAGCTAGGTTATCAAAGTAACCTTGAATTAAAATGACCGGGGTACCTTTGTCACCACTACCACTGACCAAATCACATAAACTACCCAGTAAATCTGTTAATCTTCTGGGGGTAGTACCTTGTGATTTTATATTTGCCACAAGGTCTTCTTCCTTGTTTTTAATCTCTTCTTTCATTGAATTTAATAGTTTTTCACCTTCAAGATGTTTAAGGTCATTGTCGGCCAGATATTTAATTTTTACTTCCGAAGGTGTCCCCTCTAACCCTTTGGTATAGGCGGGTGAGACCACCGGATCGGCTAACTCCCAAATTTTAGCGGCCGGGTCTTTAAAAGCCCCGTCTCCATAGATCATTACTTCTACATCTTTACCGGTCAGATCTTTCAACCTGTTTTGGATATCATCAACCAGTTCTTGCCCATCTTTTGGAAATAATTTAAGTTCTGTATCAGAAGCCTTATTAGAACCTAAAAGTCCGTATTCCTTATTATAACCTTTGCCTTTATCTTCTGTACAAATATCATCTAATCCCAGTACTGTCTCGGCTCCCGCTTCTTTTAACTTGCTTTTGGTTTTAAACCGGGTGTGAATATCGGCTGCTAATACTTCTTTTGTATAATCTAAAATGGTCTCAGCTTGATTGGAAAGGATAATCTCTATCTCGGTATTCTGCTCTTGGGCTACTTCTTTATATAAGTCAACATAATTTACACCGGTAAAAGGATGTTTGTAATCTCCAAAGTATTTATAATACTCTTCTTCACTTATCGTATCTGAATAGGGGTTAAAATTATGTTCAACCATGGCTTTTTCATCTATTAAGGGATTACCGACTTCATCATTGGGATAACTTAACTGAAGGTATATCTTCTTTTCACTTCTTGCAATTCCTTTTAAAATCATGGAAAACCTATTTCTACTTAAAATTGGAAATACAATTCCGATTTCATCAGAAGTAAATTTTTGATTAATTTCTTCAGCAATATCGTCAATTTCTATGTAATTCCCCTGGGCTCTTGCAACTATTGATTCCGTAATACCAACTACATCCTGGTTCTTTAATTCATACCCTTCATTTTCCCATGACCTTTTTAAGTATTTAACCACAACTTCGGCCAGATTATCTCCTTCTTTAATAATGGGAAGTCTAATACCTCTTACCTGTGCACCAATTGTTCGCATATCCTACACTCCTCTGTTATATTTTTTATATCTTTAAAAAAGATAATGTTAATAAGCTTATATATAAAATTATTATTAATCTTCTTTAGTTATTAAATTGATCTTGCTTAAACTGATTAATAAATAAAATATCGCCATCGTCACAAATGCTATCTCAAACATGATCCATAACCCCCACTTATCAGTAACTAAGCCCAATAAGGGAGCTAAGACGATTATAATCACAGTTCTTAACTGGGTTTCAATCGAAAGCATGGTCGCCCTTTCCTCTTTTTCTATCACCGAACTTAAATAATCCAGCATAAAAGGTCTTCTTAAATTTCTGATTATGTAATAAAGCAAGTAAAACCCGATAATTAAAATCGGTAAGTTTCGCCAGTTTAAAAACCCTATACTACCAATTAAGATAGCAGTTAATATAAAGATAATATTTAACACTTTAAAAGAACCGCTAAAATACTTTTTCAACCTAAAAGAATTTCTGGTCGTAAAAGAAGTGATAATATTTATGACAAAATACGAAATACCGAGTAAAACGGAAAGCATCTTCTCTTCAGTGGCAAACATGTAACCAATAGTTAAAACCGATAGCTGAGTCTTTAAAAGCGGCTGTAGATAGTCTTTAAGCACTTTAAAATAGCCGTCATAGATACCCGAATTGATTAAACCTCTGCGAAGATGTACTATATTTTTTATATTCTTAAAACTACTTTTAATACCTTCCTTAATCTCAAAAAATTTTAAACTCTTATCAGAAGCACCTTCTAAATAATCGGGGTAAGAACTGATTAAGAAAAAGTCGATTATATAGGGTAAAACAGATAATAGGAAGATATACCGATAACCTGATTCAATAAATACGACAACTGCCCCTAAAATTGCCGAAAGTGAGGAACCCAGTAAAGAATATGACTTCGTCCTACCGTAAACTTCTACCTTTTGATCGCTAATATTCTTATAATCCAAATAGCTGAAAATTATAGCCTTATGGGTACCGCTGCGGAAGGCTTCCCCCGCTCCGAAAAAGAACATAGCCGGTATCAGAATTACGAAATTGTAACCTAAATAAAAGATAAAAAAGGATATTATGTAAAGAATAAAGCATAGTTTCATCGAACTTTTACGGCCGTAATGGTCAGCAAAGACACCAGAAGGTACTTCCAGCACATTTTTGATTATTTCCCTAATAGAAATCAAAGTACCAATCTGAAAATATGTTAAACCGATAGATAAAAAATAAACATATAAAAAGGGTTCAAAAAATTTGAGGTTTTTAAAAAAACCATAAAAACTAAACTTCCAGATGTTTTTATCTTTTTTTATATCCAAAAAGATCACCTCGTATATCAATCCAGTATAGAATGATTTTGGGTATAATGTGAAAATTTTTGGACTACCATTATTTCAATTATTTTTATTTTTAAAACCAGCTATTCATTTGACCTTATTTACATTATTATTTAATGGCTATATCTTCTGTTTAGTAGTTAATTTAATCAAAATATTTTTTCTTATAGTTATATATACTATTTGACCAAAATTATAATAAGACCTTTTAAAAATCAGAAACCTTCAAAGAAATTATCCTTGAAGGTTCACTATTATTGCTTGTGGTTATAATTAGAATTTAAAATATGATCTTTTTTCTCCCTGTTCCCATAATTTTTTTAGTTCGTGATAATTTTTTTGTAGCTTATTCAACCCCTCTTTAATACTTTCAGTATCAATTAAGACCGGCACAAAATGCTTTTTTACCCTTTTTATGTTCGGACCAAATTGAAGGTTTACTCCCACCTGCACATCTTCTTCTTTAAGGATCTTCACAATACTCTTAGCCTTCTTGGGATCAGCATGTTTTTCTTCTTCAATTGAATTATTGGCTATTTCTAAAATAAATTCAGCTTTATCTTCGTCAATTTCATAAATATAATAATAATCAGCATCACCGAAATGCCTATTCACAAATTTTCTCCCTCATCTGTAGCTATTGCAACTTTTAAGCTCAATTTAACTCCTCCTACTGTTAAAATAATAATATTTCAAATATTTATTATTAAATTTTATAGTGTCATTAAAAAGTATATATTATTAAATAGCCAAAGTCCAGTTCTAACAGCAAGATGAAAAGGAGCAGTTAAACTGCCCCTTTTATCTTAATATTATATTTTACTTTTTATTTCTACTCTAACATAACATCCTTAACCAGCCATTCACCATTAGGTTTAATTATTAGATTGCTTACATTATTTCTGGTTGCAGCTACTACAGTTTGATGGTATAAAGGAATCCAGACTGCCTGTTCTACCAAATATTTATTGGCTTCATGCAGCAGTCTCAACCTTTCTTCCTGATCTACTGTGGTTCTGGTAGCGGTAATCATTTCATCAGCACCTTCATAGAAGGTCCGATTAGCTCCTCCCAAATTATCTGAATGGAGGTTAGGGTAAATCAATTCACTACCATCACCAGTTAAGTTAGACCAACCGAGTAAGAATAGGTCCTGTTCTCCCTTTTGGGTTGCGGATAGATAACTACCCCACTCGAGTAATTTAACATTGGCATCTATGCCGATCTTTTTCAATTCAGCCTGCAAGATCTGGGCCATACGTTGGTAATATGTGTCATAAGAAGTCGACCAGATTGTGGTTTCAAATCCATCTGGATAACCGGCTTCGGCCAGTAGTTCACTAGCTTTTTCCAGGTCATATTCAAATCCGTACTCTTCAATCTCTTCTTTATACCCAAAAACCTTGGGGCCAATAATACCATGGGATGCATAGCCTAAGCCATTCAGGGTGGAAACTAAGGCTTCCTGGTTAACTGCATGGGCAACGGCCTGCCTGAGTTTTAAATTATTGAAGATTTCCTTTTTAAAGTTAAAACCAAAATACCTTATCGGACTACCCTGAACAAGTTTTACCTCAATATCTGAATTATTTTTTAGTCGATCTAAATGTTCGGGTGGTATAGTATCCAGAAAATCTACTTCCCCCGTTTCCAGCATGGCAATTCTAGTGGCAGCTTCCGGCACTATTTTAAATACCAGTTTATCAACATTACCGGTTTCTCCCCAGTAATCCTCATTTTTCGTTAAGGAAATATGGTCACCTGAGACCCATTCATCGACTACATAAGGTCCGGTTCCTGCTTCATTCTGCATCAAATCACCGTATTTTTCGACGGCAGTCGGACTTACGATGGAAGCATTACTATGGGTCAAGGTTGCTAAGAAAGGACCATAGGGATACTTGGTCTTCATCACAACGGTGTATTCATCGCGGACTTCGATCGACTCAATAGGTTCAACCAGACTGGCCCGGGGAGAAGCTACCTCGGGATCTCCGATCCTTTCAAATGTAAATTTAACTGCTTCTGCATTGAAGGGGGTACCATCATGGAACGTAACTCCCTCTCTTAAGTGGATAATCCAGGTTTTTGAATCTGGATTCTCATAACTTAATGCCAGACTAGGTTCTAGTTCGTTTGTTTCTGGGTTTCTGACAAATAATGTGTCGTAAATCTGGGCTAGGACATCAGAAGTTACATTATCATTTGTTAATACCGGTGAAAGACCAACAATTTCTGAACTGGTGGCAAAATTAAGTACCTTTTCCTGGGCTCCAGCCCCAAAACTAAATAATAATAGGGCGAGTGTGAATAAAACAATTATCTTTTTAAACATATCAATACTCCTCTCTACTCTCTACTTTAATTTTTTATCCTGCATTTTCATCTAGATATAGCCATTTCTAATTAATAATCTGCTCCTCGCTAATCGCCTCCTTTTTAACTTTATCTTAAGTTACTAGGATCAAATGCATCTCTCAAACCATCACCAACTAGGTTAAAACTCAAGACCAACATCATTATGGCCAGCCCCGGCACTATTATCATGTGAGGGGCGTTGTATATAAAAGACCTGCCTGCACTCACCATGGCTCCCCATTCGGGTAAAGGTGGTTGAGCACCCAGGCCGAGAAAACTTAAAGCCGCCGCTGACAATATGGCAGAAGCAATTCTTAAGGTAGCATAAACAATGATAGGACCGATACAGTTCGGCAAGATGTGTTTTATTAAGATTATAGGGTCTTTTACTCCCAGTGCCTCTGCGGCCAGTACATACTCGTACTCTTTAATCTGTAAGACCTGACTTCTTACAAGCCTGGTAAAGGTCGGGATCGACCAGATACTGATCGCTATGATTACATTTATAAGCCCCGGTCCTAACATGGCAATAATAGCCAGGGCTAATAGTACACCTGGAAAGGATAACATGATATCGATCAGCCTCATTATTATGTTATCCAGTTTCTTATAATACCCCGCAATAAGTCCGAGGGTAACCCCGATAAAAAGTCCAAATAAAACAGAAGTAAGACCAACTACCAGTGATATTCTGGATCCAAAGATCAATCGACTTAATATATCACGGCCGAAGTTGTCGGTTCCTAAAATATGTCCCTCTGTTCCTACCGGCCAGGTCATCTTCATTAAATTCTGTTCATAAGGGTCATAAGGTGCTAAAAACGGAGCAAAGATAGCGATAAATACCTGTAATAATATTAAAAATGAACCTAATAAGGCCATTTTATTCTTTTTAAAATTTGACCAGCGTTTACTCTGTATACTTATCTCTTTTTTTTCTCTCTTTTCTCTTTTATCCTTCACAATACTCACTCCTCACTAACTATAACTGATGCGGGGGTCAAGAAAAGCATATAAGATATCAACTATTAAATTGATAAAAACAAAGGTAAAGGCAATTGTTAAAACACAGCCCTGAACAACCGGGAAGTCTCTCGTATTGATGGCTCTCACCGCTAACCTGCCAATCCCATTTATACCAAATACTGATTCTGTGATAACCGTTCCGGCTAAAAGACGGCCGAAGTTAAGACCAATAACCGTTATTACGGGGATAAAGGCATTCTTTAAGATATGTTTAAATACGATACGTTTACCTTTAACTCCTTTGGCTTTAGCTGTACGTATATAATCATTCTGCAAAATATCTAAAATGGAAGACCTGGTCATTCTTGCTATCAAAGCGGCTGAATATACGCCTAGAGTAATGGCAGGCAGGATCAAATGTCTTAGTCCATCAATAGTCCACCATTCTGCCGGCAGTCCACTCACCGGCAGTATGCGCAATTTTACTGAAAATATGTACATTAAGACTAAACCTATCCAGAAAGTGGGAAAAGAAATACCGATAAGAGCTACAAACATGCTGGTATAATCAAATATGGAATACTGCTTCACTCCTGAGATAATTCCGGTAATTAATCCCACAAGGGTAGCAATTATCATACTGGCTGTTGCTAAAACTAAGGTATTGGGATAGCGGGTTAAAAGCATCTCGCTTACTGGTTTTTGCGACTGCACGGATTGTCCGAGATCAAAGGTTAAAATCCCTTTTAGAAAGGTAAAATAGCGGATATGAATGGGTTTATCCAAATTTAATTTGGTCCTCAAATTCTCAACATCTGACTGAGAAGCTTGGGGGCCTGCCATGATAGCAGCTGGATCACCCGGGGCTAGGACTGTCATTAGAAAGGCCAGAATAGATACACCTATTAAAACTGGCACTATTAATATCAATCTTCTTGCTATGTAAGAAATCATCTGACTACTCCCTTCTAATAAAT
>CAZGMM010000101.1:0-8676 GCA_964526845.1 uncultured Halanaerobiales bacterium
TTTTTAATCAACATCTATATCTTCCCAAAAATCTTCAATTTTTTTCTTTTTATATAGATTTTTATTTTGAGCCTTTTCTATTTTTGTTAATTTTTTAGGTGCATAGTATGCATCATATTCTTCTTTATTCCAAGGTTCTAACCACCAAGGATCTATTTTATTTTCGTCTTGTTTTTTCATTTTAATTTAATTATTTTTTTAATTTTTCTTTTTCTTATAATTTTTATTATTTCATTATCCATAGTTTCATCACCAAATGACTTATACATTTTTTCTAATATATCATCATCAAGTATTTTTAACCAATCTTTATTTTTGTATTTATATTTCAAGTTTTTCTTGAATTTTTTTCAATAGTTGTAATGTTTTTAATAATTCTTCATTATCTAATTGGTTTTTATATAATGAATAGTGATATGGAATAATATCAAAATCATTTGCTCTTTTTAAATATGATTTATAGGAGATTTGATATGTTTTTTTTCTATTATTCTTTCTCCATTTCTTACTACGTTCATTACATTGTTCTTTATGGATTTTATAATACTTTTCACTCCATTCTTTCTTACGATGTTTCTTTTGATATTCTTTATTGTATTCATATACCTTTTTAGCAACATCTGGTCTTTTTCGTCTTTTAGATTCAAGTTTATTTATATGTAATCTTTTACATTTTGGACATCTTAAACTTTTACCTTCCACATCAGAATTACAATCTATACATTTCATAATTAATATTCTAAAAAGTCAATTTTCTTTTTTGTTTTATTTAATTTAGCATAATCAATTTCAACTTTTGCTGAACTTATAATTTTACCTGATAAGTTAGCAAATTCTCTTACTTCGTTAGTTCCAATTACACCATCTTCATAATCTTTGAAGATGTCAGTTAATTTTAATCTTAAATCTTTAATGTTTTTCATAATTTATTTGTTTTTTTTGTTTATTTCTATTAATTTTTTATATTTTTCTTTACCATCTTTTTTCCAAACCCATTCTCCACCTTTCCAGTAATGTTCATCTTCATCATCTTCAATGAATTCAAAATAATCCCTAACCTCACTAATTCTATCTTTTTTTAATTCATTTGTATCTTCATTAATGGCTCTTAATTGATTTTTTTGTTTTTCATAATACTTATCTGTCATACCTCTAGTTCTGACTACATCACCAGTTCCAAGATTATATTTATCACATATAATATCTAATTTTTCCATTTTAATTCTCTATGATTTAATTGATCATTAAACCAATCATCACTTTGACCAAGTGGAATTTGTCCTCCACTTAATAAATTAATAACAGCATCTTTTTTATTCACATTTTTACTATATGTGTCATCCATAAATTTGTTAAACTCTTTTTTATCCATTTCTTTATGTTTTTGTTTTAATTATGATACAAAGATAATAATATTATAAGATGAAAAAAATAAAAGTAAAAAATCAATTATTTTTTAAAGTTATATACTACTTAAACTTTGTTATGATCGTCTTATCACGCTCACCATTTTCAATCTGGGTTGATATTTGTTTACCCATTCTACTATGTGTTTCGATAATCATTTTAGTTCTAAAGTCACCAAATCCTATTGATAGTTCATAATTTTTTCCATTATCAGTAGGTTTCACACGGGTTATATTTTCTTCACCATCTATTTCATATGCAAATAGATAATACTTTCCTGATTTTCCTAATAATTTTAAATTAAACATTTTCATTTATTTTTTTTAATTTTAATTTTCTTGTTTTAATTAACCATTCTTTCCTTGAATATTCTTTATCATTTAAATAATATATTTCAGATAACTTTTGACCATCCCAATACCAAGATTGAAATGCTGGACCATCTTCTCTATGTTCTTTATCATTTAAATAATATATTTCAGATAACTTTTGACCACTTTTATACCACAATTGTTCTGCTGGACCATCTTCCCTATGAAGTTTACCATTTAAATAATATCTTTCATTACCTTTTTGACCATTCTCATACCACCATTGAATTGCTGGACCATCTTCCCTATGATATTTACCATTTAAATAATATCTTTCTGATTGTTTTTGACCATTATCATAATATGTAATCTTTGGTTTAACCTTTGTGTCAGTTAATTTTAAATTAAACATTTTCATTTATTTTTTTTAATTTTAATTTTCTTACTTTAACTAACCATTCTTTTCTTGAATATTCTTTATCATTTAAATAATATCTTTCTTTTTGACCATTTTCATACCAAACATGATATCCTGGTCCACGTTCTTCCATTTTTTGACCATTATTATACCACTGAACTGCTGGTCCATCTTCCCTATGATATTTACCATTTAAATAATATATTTCAGATTGTTTTTGACCATTATTATGCCACCATTGTTCTGCTGGACCATCTTCCCTATGATAGTTACCATTTAAATAATATAATTCAAATTTTTTTTGTCCATTTTTATGCCAATATTGATATGCTGGTCCATCTTCCCTATGTAATTTACCATTTAAATAATATTCTTCAGTTGACTTTTGATCATTATCCCAATATGTAATCTTTGGTTTAACCTTAGTATTAGTTAAGTTTAAATTAAACATTTTCATCTTGTTCTTTTTTATAAGATTCTATCATTAAATCAATATTCTTTTGTATTTCTAATATAGAATCAAAATCTTTTGTCTTTTTAATCCAATCAGATAAAGCTTCATCTATAAACCTACTAAGAGGTATCTTTTTATAGATTGCGTAAGTTTTTAATTTTTCAATTAATTCAATATTTCCATAAAATGAAAATATACCTTTTTGATTTTTTGTTTTTTTCATGTTTGTTTTTATTATTTATTAGTATATATATAATTTAAAAAGTCAAAAGTTGATTTTTCGATATTTTTTTAAAAAAACTTTTATTTTTATTTAGACTAAATAATAATTATGGCTAAATATGTTGATAATGTTGACTTTGAGTATGAATTAATTATATGTCAGGCAAGGGGAAAGGCGTCAAAAAAATTAGATAATATGTTATATTTAATTGCGTATAATATACAATACAGGTTTTTAAACAAAGGATCTTATGATTTAGTTGAAGATCAGATTCAGGAGGCATTTTATTATTTATATAAAAACTGGAAGAATTATAATAATAAAAAGTATAACAATCCTATGGCATATTTTAGTGAGATAGCTAAAAGGTCGTTTACAAAGGTATATTATATTTATAATGATATTAATATATATCGTGATACAAAACCTGAAAAATTTTCTTTAAATGGGGTATTTAATTTTTAATATATATGTTGTCAGGTTTCTTTATATTATTTTTTGAGATTTGTCTTGTTCACCTGACCACTAAAAAACCCTCTCGTCCTGAGAGGGTTTTTTTTAATAATATTTTTTTAAAAATTTAACTATTATTATAATAAAATTTTATTGTATCTAAATCAGGAATTGAACCTATCCATACAAATATATCATGTATTGGTTTAGATGTGTCATCAAATGTACGATATCTTAATTGACTACCATCATAGTTATCATTGTTTATCGTAGCATCAATATTTGGTGATGTCCAAAATAAAGAAGGTTCATTGTTATTATCACCTATATACCAATTACCGTTTGTTCCATCATAAGTATAACACATAAAAGTCCAACCTGAAGTAAATCCAGTCATTCTGTAATTAGTTAAACCATCAGTAGATGATATATCTAATGCGGTCACATTTTGATAATTAATATTCATTGATAACTCAAAAACTGAACCACCAGGGGGGTTACTGTTATTAATTTTGATATAACTATCATCAATATTGATGCTACTACTATCAAACATCCAAAAACATAAACCATAAATTGATTCGCCATTTTCAAAAATTAAATCATCTGTAAATATCGAACCTAAACTATTTAAAATCAATGCTTCATTTGATGTTCCATTATGATCTTCAACATATTCACATATATCATTACCTCCCCATTCAATAGGATAACCATCAATATCACTATTGGTTAAATCAAAAGGATAATGATATGTATATCCCTCTTCATAAAAAACCTCATTATCATCAGGGTCATAAATTACACCATCAGGATTATAAAAGACTTTTTTCATTTAATTCCTTTTTGTTTTTCTTTTGATTCTGTATAGGTTTTAATACCGATAATAGTTGCGGCTGCACTAAATGTGGCTATTAAAACTCCACTATCTTGGTATATAAATGAATATAGGGTTCCTATAATAAGAACTAGGTATGCTAATATCTTACTTAAAGTGATTCTTATATCGATTTTCATTTTTTAAAATTCTTTTCACTATATACTCTAAAATCACCAAAATCTTTAATAAGTGTATCAATTTTAGATAAAATTTGATGTTGGTTTTCCTTCAAATCTTTATCAATATGTTGAAATTTTTGAAGATTTTTTATTTGTTCTTTTTCACCCCAAGATATGTGTTCACTTAATCTGCTATTTGTGTTAGTTATTTGAAGTTCCACTTCAGTTAATTTTATTTTTATTTTTATCCAAAATGTTATCATAGTTGTTAACCAAAAAATTATTAAACCTGCTAAAGCTATCCATTCTCCTGCACCCATTATTTATTATTTATTTTTTCTAATTTTTCTATTCGTTCATACCTCATTATATTTTTCTTTACTTCTTCACCTTCAGGTGTATAAATATAAATAGGTGATTTATTATCTTGATAATACCAATTACCCATTTGTCTTACCATACCATATTTCGTATTAAAATATTTATCTACCATCTTTATTTATACACTTACTTTTCTACTTCTGGCTATACCACCAGTAATTACACCATATTTTTGATCAGCAGAATTCATCATACTATATGATTGTCTTAATTCAGTATAATCCGCTTTCAATATAGTGCTTATGGTGTTAAAATAATCTGTTGAATAAGCCATTACATATGTGTCACCATCACCTCCCCAATAAGTAAATTTACCTGATGGATTAACATAACTACAATAAAACTGTTGATTAGTATCAGCTAATGATGTTGTATTCCAATTCTCACCATAATCTTCACTCCATCTTTGTTGTGCTGTAGATGAATTTGCGAGTGATAACGCTACATATTTACCAGAAGCATCACAAGATATACCATAATAAGCATCATTAGAAGAATATACATCTTCAAAAGTTTCTCCATAATCTGAACTTCTTTTAACCGCCACACTATTATTAGTAAATGATAAATAAACATATTTACCAGACGCTGAACAACATACACCTTCAACATTAGTTAAACCTGTTATAGTAGCATCATAACTGGTTCCATAATCATCTGAAAAATACATTGTACCACCTGTAGTTAAACCATAAGTATATTTTCCATCATATGAGCAATTCATATATACTAATTGGACATTACTTAATATATTACTATTATTTACACCACCATCGGTTGATTTTCTTATTCTATATGTACCAAAACTTAAAGCACAACTATAAAAATACTTACCATCTTTTGAAAGACAACAAGATTGCGTACCATCACCAGTTAATCTTTGTGTGAATGTAGAAAGATAATTACTTGAGTAGTTAATACCTCCAGTATTACCTACGACAGCATGTTTACCATTTAAGGATATATGAGCAGTATTTCTAACACCTGTACCATCACTATCAACTTGTGTAGATGAATAATCTTCCCATAAATTATAAACGGTTTCTCCTGTTGAAAAATAACAGGTCCCACCTGAAAGATAAACATTGGTAGTATCACCAGAGGTAAGTAAATAGTTTTTAGAATTAGTAGTATCTATTGTTTGACCGCTTTCATAAGTTATAACTATAGGTGTTTCATCTGAATAGTTTGTTGCATTAATATAAAATCCATCATCAGCATCTGAAGGTAAAACCATAATTTGAACTTGTGTTGCTCCATCATTAGTAAAAGTTTCTGTATCTTCATCTGTTGATACAAAATAAGTTCCACCAGTTAAATTATATGTAACTTCAGTTGAAGCACTAAAAACAATTAAATTGCTTGCTCCACTTAATAATAGTTCATTAGATGCGTTTAATATAATTTCATTTGCCATAATTTATATTTAATTTTATACTGCAGATACAGTCCAAGTTCCACCTGATATATAAGCATTATATTCTGAACCATCATAAGCATCATACATAGTTATGACAGTTAATCCTGACGAAGATAATTCTATTGATGGTGTATATAACACATCATTTGAATAATAGAAATCAGTATCAGTTTCAGTTCCTTCTATTCCTCCATCAACTCCTGAGGTCCCATCAGTGCCTGAACTACCAGAACTACCTGAGGTTCCATCAACACCTGAAGTACCATCTTCTCCTGAGGTTCCAGATGTTCCGTCAACTCCTGAGGTGCCTGAACTACCTGATGTTCCTGATGATCCTGAGGTTCCATCAGTACCAGAAGTGCCATCAACTCCTGAACTACCTGATGTTCCGTCAACTCCTGATGTGCCATCAATTCCAGAAGTACCATCTTCTCCTGAGGTTCCCGATGTTCCTGAACTACCTGATGTTCCGTCAACTCCTGAAGTACCTGAGGTTCCATCAGTACCAGAACTACCTGAAGTACCATCAACTCCTGAGGTTCCCGATGTTCCGTCAACTCCTGAAGTACCATCAACTCCTGAAGTACCTGAGGTTCCATCAGTACCAGAAGTACCTGAGGTTCCATCAGTACCAGAACTACCTGAGGTTCCATCAGTACCAGAAGTACCTGAGGTTCCATCAGTACCAGAAGTACCGCCTGGATATCCTACGAAAGTCCCACCTGATATTTGTAATGCGAATTCACTACTATCATATTTATCTATTAAAACAGGATCATCTCTAAAAGTCACACCTGTTCCTACATTATTTTCGATTGATTGAGTAAATAATTCACTTGAAATATATTGATCATTTTCATAAGTGTTACCAGATAAGGTCAAATTACCTGATATTTCTACATTATCAAATGTTGGTGTTCCGCCTAAATTAATTTTTAATGAATTTGTTCCATCATAAATTGCATTTAAAACGTCTGTAGCTGAACCAAAATTATTTGCGTTTAAAGTGTTTCCTGAATATACATCATTTAAGATGTGTGAAGCTGAATAATATGCCATTGTAGTCCTTTTGTTTTTTAAAAAAACACTCACCATATAGGGAGCGACTTTTATATTGTTAATAATATATATAAAAATCAGATGTTTTTAGTATATATTATTATAATGATACTGCATAATCTGCTATAATTTCCCATCTATCAGCATCTCCAACAGATTGAATCATATAACTATAACCAGCAGAAATTGTAAATGATGAATCTTGTGACGTATTGTTAATAACATCGGGTGATGTTCGTTGTACAGTTACAGTTCCAGTTGATATATTTTTTATTATGTATATTCTTCCTAATATATTTTCAGTATTAGGAAGTGTTATAGTAGTTGTTCCACTAACTAATAAAGTGTAATCATTTTCATTTAAAGTAGTATCGGTTGAGACTGTTCTAATAGGCAATGATAATGATCTACCTATATCAACTGAAGATTGTGGATTTTCATTAAATACACCTAAATAATCATTATTACCTTTATAATCAAAAAGTTGTGTATATGTACCAATGTCATTTGGTTTAACATCAACATCTATATCAATACCTGCATTATTAGTTGACGAAAAATCTTCTGCTGATGTTATATCAATTTGTAATGAATTATTTACACTTATATTACTTCTACCACCAGATGCTATAAATCTATAAATATTAGTTGATCCACTGATCGCATCACCATTATTTGTGTATCTATTAACAGAGTATGTAGAAACATTAGATGTAGTATCACTATATACAGAATCTTGTCTATTAGTATTTCCTGAATTGCTTTCTAAATATAAATTAGAATAATTAAAATAATTTTTATCATTTATATCTGCTGAAAATTGTGGAGAATATAATGTTTGTCCAGTATAAAATAAATTAGGTTCTGTTGTATAACCTGTAGAACTTCTAAATAATATCTCTGGTTCATCTCCAATTAATTCTAAAGTTCCATCAGTTCCAGACGATCCTGAACTACCAGAAGTGCCGTCAGTTCCAGAAGTACCTGAACTACCAGAAGTTCCATCAACTCCTGAGGTTCCATCAACTCCTGATGTACCTGAACTACCTGAAGTGCCGTCAGTTCCTGAAGTTCCATCAACTCCTGATGTACCTGAACTACCAGAAGTTCCATCAACTCCTGAGGTTCCATCAACTCCTGATGTACCTGAACTACCTGAAGTGCCGTCAGTTCCTGAAGTTCCATCAACTCCTGATGTACCTGAACTACCAGAAGTGCCGTCAGTTCCTGATGCGCCAGTAGATCCTGAATTAGCATACACTAAACCACTATCTCTATCAATAAATAAACCCCAATAATTATCTGTATGACCAGTAAATCCAGTTGTTCCTAATAAATTTATTTTTGGTGTATATAATATATCATTTGTATCATCATACCAAAAATCACTATCAGTTGTGGCTCCTGTAAATGATGTACCATCAGTTCCATCAGTTCCAGAAGTTCCATCAACTCCAGAACTACCTGAACTACCTGAGGTTCCATCTGTTCCTGAACCTGATGTACCTGAACTACCTGAAGTTCCATCTGCACCATCAACTCCTGATGTAC
>CAZGMM010000102.1:0-8665 GCA_964526845.1 uncultured Halanaerobiales bacterium
CTCCTTTAACTTCTATGAATATGAGCATAAATATGCTGCTAGAGGAAAATGCGGGAGAAATTAATGAGGATCAAAAAGAATTATTAGAAGTTGCTAAAGATGATACAGAGCATTTAAATAATTTAGTAGATGATTTATTGGATCTATCTAAGATAGAGTCTGGCAAAATAGATTTAGAGTTTGAAAATGTAAAAGTAGCAGATATATTTGATAACTCGGTGAAACCTTTTAAAAATAAAGCATCCGAAAAAGGAATTGATTTAATTCAAAAAGATGTAGGAGACTTAAAAGTATATGCTGATTTAACCAAAATCACCTGGGTAATAACTAATTTAATTGGAAATGCCCTACGTTATACTGAAGAAGGGGATGAAATTGTACTTGATGCCAATAAAAAGGGCCATAAAGTTCATATATCAGTGGCCGATACAGGTGAAGGTATTCCAAAAGAATACCAGCATAAGATATTTGAGAAATTTGTAAGGGCAGGCACAGACCAAGATGAGAGTTCTGGAACCGGCTTAGGATTACCGATTGCTAAAGAGATTGTTGAAGCCCACGGCGGAAGAATTTGGGTCAAAAGTGAAGAAGGTAAAGGCAGTACATTTACTTTTACATTAAAGCTTCCCAAGTAGGAGTTGGTTTAATTGAAAAAGGTGCTATTAATTGAAGACAATAAAAATATAATAAAAGTTATTTCAATGTTATTAAAAAATGAAGGCTTTGATTTAAAAGTTGAAAAAGATGGGGTTAATGGTGTTGAAACCGCCTTGGAATGGGAACCAGATCTAATTTTGCTTGATATTAAACTACCAAAAATGAATGGCTTTTTAGTTTGTGAGACCCTGCGTGATAATGAAAAAACTACTGATACAAAGATTATTATTGTCAGTGCAAAAGCAGAGGAAGAGGATATTCAGCGCGGATTTGAATTAGGAGCAGATGAATATATGACTAAACCAATAAATCCGGATGAACTTTTAGAAGTAATTAATAAACATCTAAAATTAGTATAGGAGGTTTTTTTGATGAGTGAAAGAAAAAGTATTTTAATAATTGATGATGAGAAAAATATTAGATTTACCTTAAAGAAAAGTCTAGAAGGTGATTATGAGGTTGTCACAGCTGTTAATGGGGAAGATGGGATTGAAAAGTTTAAGGAGAATGAATTTGATCTCACCCTGTTAGATATGAAATTACCTGGTATGGATGGGATGGAAGTATTAAAACAGATTAAAGATATAGATAAAACTGCCGATATAATCATAATAACTGGCTTTGGTTCAGTAGATAGTGCAGTAGAAACAATGAAATTAGGGGCTATTGATTATCTTAGAAAGCCCTTTACACCAGATGAAATCAAGGAAATTGTTGAGGAAGTAATAGAAAGAAAAGAAAAAGAATTAAAAGAAGAAAACTTAGAAAGCTATGAAGATTATTTAACATTTGCTAAAAGTTGTATCAATAGCCAACAATTAGAAAAAGGGTATGAATATATTAAAAAAGCTGTAAGTATGGATACTTCTAAACCTGAGGCATTTAATTTATTAGGAGTAATAATGGAATATAAGAATAAGCCATTAGAAGCACAAAAACAGTATAGAGCTGCTTTAGCTATCGATCCGTCCTATAAGCCTGCTCAGCAGAATCTAGAACGAACCAGTCAGTTTGAATACTCTAAAAAAGATATTAAGATGGATGAAGAAGATGAAGATAAAGATAAGGAGAGCTAATTATGTATATAGTTATAATAGGGTGTGGGAAAACCGGCTCTGCTGTTGCCGATCTCCTTTCTAAAAATGGTGAAGATGTGGTAGTAATTGATAAAAACAAAAGGGCTTTTAATAAACTATCACCTGATTTTACAGGCTTTACAATTAACGGAGATGCTACAGAAGTAGAAATTTTATTAGAATCCAAAATCAATAAAGCAGATATGGCAATTGTAACCACAGAAATTGACACCGTTAATTCAATGGTTTCTCAAATTGCAAAAGATATATATGAAGTACCGAAAGTAATTGTAAAAATTAATGAACCTGATAAAGCAATTATCTATAGGAACACGGATATTTTAACAATAAGTCCCACTGATTTGTTTATAGATGAGCTAAGAGATAGATTGGCCCAAGAAGAGAGTGAAGTGTTGAATGAGGAGAGTTTAACATGAGAATAATAATTGTGGGTGATGGCAAAGTAACTTACCATCTGATTAAAAATTTTATTGCAAAGGGGTATGAAGTTTCAGTTATTAATGATCAGGATGAGTATTGTGATTATCTGGCAAGTAAGACCAATGCTTTAGTCATTAAGGGTGATGGAGCTAATCCCTATTATTTAAATCAAGCTGGTGCTAATAAGGCAGATATAATTTTGGCCTTAACTGATAATGATCCTGATAATTTATATATATGTCAGATTGCTAAAAGCTATTTTCAAATTCCTAAAACTTTTTCAGTTGTTAATAATCCAGATAATGAAGAGATGTTCAAAGAATTAGGGGTTGAAACTATCTTTAATACTACTAAACTTATTTCCCTATTAATTGAACAGAGGGTAGAAGTATCTAATGTAAGCAATTTAATTTCAATTGAAGAGGGAAGGCTGAATATATCACAGGTGATATTACAACCTGACTCTCCTATTATTGGAAAAACCTTAAAGGAAATTAATTTACCTCATGATATTGTGTTTGGTTGTATTATAAGAGATGAACAAATATTAATTCCCAAGGGAGATACAAAATTATTAGAAGGAGATAAAACTTTAATAATTACTTTACCAGAAAAACAGGCAGAAGCCTTTGAGGTATTACTCGGAGAATAAGCAGGTGAAATTATGCGGTATTTAGAGATCTTAAAAGAGCGCTATCAGCTAATAATTAAATACATTGGGATCTTAATAATGGCGGCAGCAGTATTTTTACTTCTGCCTTTATTAAGTCTTCCTTTTTATCCCGAAGAGATTAAATACAGTTATGCCTTTTTAATTCCTGCGATTATTATATTTTCTATAGGATTTATAGCCTGGAAATATACAAGACATAACCGAGAAGATATTTCACTTTCTTTAAAAGAAGGTGGAATAATAGTTCTATTTTCCTGGATAGTGGCTGTTATAGCTTCTGCTATTCCTTTTATGATGATTGATATGCTTAATTTCACTCAGGCAATATTTGAGTCGATGAGCGGCTGGACGACAACTGGTTTATCTGTTGTCGATGTTACTAAAGCCCCAAAATTAATACTACTTTGGCGTTCAATTATGCAGTTTTTTGGAGGAGCAGGTTTAGTTGTTGTAATGCTATCATCTGTTTTACATCCTTATGGTTTTGGTTTATATAATGCCGAGGGGAGAAGTGATCAACTTCTTCCTCATATAAAAAGGTCCACCAAAGCTATCATGATAATATATAGTGGTTATACTTTAGGAGGAATAATTCTATATATCCTGGCAGGGATGACTGTTTTTGATGCTTTTAACCACTCCTTAGCTGCATTATCGACAGGTGGGTTTTCAACAAAAGCTAATTCTATTGGCTATTATAATAGTCTATCTATAGAAGTAGTTACCTGGATATTGATGTTGATTGGAACTACTAACTTTGCAACTCATTTTGCTTTATTAAAAGGCAAAGTTAAAGTATTTTTTAAAAATGGCGAAATTAGATTATTGATGCTGTTAAATGCTGTTTTTATTCCGATTTTGATGTATTTTTCAGTTAACAATCTTTATGATAAATTACCTCAAACTTTAAGAAGAGCAATATTTGAAACCATCACAGCAATTTCCACTACCGGTTTTTCTTTAGACACCTTTAATACCTGGAACCTATTTGGAATCTTAATTATCATCATTTTAATGTTAATTGGGGGTGGAACTGGTTCCACTGCTGGTGGTATTAAGCTATATAGAATATATTTGATCTTTAAATCAATATACTGGGAAATCAAAGGATATTTTTTACCTGAGAATGTAGTTAGAAAAAATTATATCTGGCGCGGAGAAAAAAAGTTGGCCGTAAAACCTGATTTTGTGATGGAGGCTGCCAATTATGTTGTCTTATATATGTTCACTTATTTCTTGGGAGTTCTAATCTTTTTATCACAGGGATATAATTTATCTGATTCAATGTTTGAGTTTGCATCTGCACTGGGGACAGTTGGGCTGTCTGTAGGCATAACTTCTCCTGATGCTCCTTCCTTAATTTTATGGACTGAAACCCTGGGCATGTTTTTAGGGAGATTAGAATTTTTTGTAATATTCTTTGCTGTTATTAAAATATTTAAAGATATGAAATACTATTACTCTAACAAGTAGTTATTGTTTAAAAAATTTAAGGAATTGATAAACCGAACAATTCGGAGGCTAAAAAAATGAAACAGTTTGTAGTAATAGGTTTGGGAAGATTTGGTTTTAGTATTGCAAAAACACTTGCAAAACACGGCCATGATGTATTGGCTATTGATAATGATGCAAAAAAAGTAAGTGAAATATCAGATTATGTAACTCATGCTGTTCAGGCAGATGCAGCTGATGAAAAAAACCTGGAAACATTAGGGGTTAGTAACTTTGATGCAGCAGTAGTTAGTATTGGTGGAAATTTACATACCAATATATTAACTACTTTGATATTAAAAGAACTAGGGGTTTCATACGTGATTGTTAAAGCTCAAGATAAATTACATGGAAAAGTCTTACTTAAAACTGGGGCTGATAGAGTAGTTAATCCAGAAAAAGATATGGGAGCGAGGTTAGCAAAAAATATTTTGTCAACAAATGTATTAGATTACTTTGAATTTGCAAGTGATCATAGTATAGCTGAAATCAGAACACTTCCGTTTATGGTAGGAAAAACATTAAAAGAACTGGAATTCAGGAAAAAATATAATTTAAATGTGATGGCAATCAAAAGAAATCAAAAATTACAGATGTCTCCGGGAGCTAATGATAGAATTCTGGAGGATGATACTTTAATAGTAATGGGGAGCAATGAAAGTCTAAATAAGATAAGAGAGTTAGGGTAATAAAAGAAACATAAGTTAAATAAAAAATTAAATATCTAGTTTTATCTGAAGCTTAATTTCAAATTGATTTGAAAGTGGGGGAACCATTTATTTGGGGTGAATCCTTAATAAGGAGAGAGACCTTTTACTCTTAATCCGTCAGCTAACCTCATAGGCGAAATAAAGGGCAGATAACTGTATTAACATAGACCACTACAGTTATGCTGTTGTGGTTTTTTATTTATATATAAAATATGAGGTGATTATCAATGGATATAGGTAATATCATTTTATTGATTGTAACAGCTTTTGTATTTGTATATTTAATATATGTCTTATTTTTTCCAACAAAGTTTTAAGAAGGTGATGATAATATGTTAATTGTATTTGGTTTAGTAATTTTCTTTATCTTACTAGCGTGTTTAGTTTATATTTTTGGAGAATACATAGCCTGGATCTATAAAGATGAAGCAAGAAGTAAAAGTAATTTACCAAATTGGTTAAAATGGTTTGAAAAACTGGATAAGCCCTTTAGTAAAATCGAAAAAATTATTTATAGATTTCTTAATTTGGATGAAGAAAAAGAGATGAACTGGAAAAATTATTTGTTTTCCATATTAATATTTAACTTTTTCCTATTTTCACTATTAATCCTAATATTTAAGTTCCAAAATATACTACCTTTTAATCCGTTAGATTTACAAGGAATGAGTTGGGACCAGGCTTTTCATACGGCCAGTACTTTTGTGACTAATACAAACCAACAGCATTATGGAGGAGAAATATTAACGACATTCAGTCAAGTTTTTGGTGTGGGTCTAGCCATGTTTTTATCTGCAGCAACCGGCTTGGCTTTAGCTCCTGCCTTTACCAGGGGTATTCAAAATGAAGAAAATGAAAAACTAGGTAATTTTTATAAAAATGTAATCAAAGGTTCAATTAGATTTCTTTTTCCAGTTTCCTTTATTTTAGGCCTATTTTTGATCACACAAGGGTCACCTCAGTGGTTTGGGGGAGAAATTATAGTTAATACAATTGAAGGAGTCAAACAAACAATAAGAATAGGACCGGTTGCAGGTATAGAAGCAATTAAGATCTTAGGTACAAATGGTGGTGGGTTTTTTGCAGCAAATGCAGCTCATCCCTTTGAAAATCCAACTATTCTATCTAATATAGTATTAAACTTAGTTTTACTAGCCAGTCCTATGGCTGTAATTTATGCATTTGGAGTATGGCTGGGAAAAAGAAAACACGGTGTAATATTGATCTCAGCTTTATTTGTAATCTTTTTAGGATTATTGTCGGTTAGTATTATTGGGGAATTACAGATTAATCCAGCCATAAATGTCAGCGAAAACGGTCTATCCGTTGATCAGCAAGTGGGTAATATGGAAGGCAAAGAGACAAGGTTTGGTCCAGTTCTAAGTGCTCTATGGGCTGTTTCAACAACTTCCACAACAAATGGGGCAGTTAATAGTATGCACAATAGCTTTACGGCCATGGGTAGTTTAGGACCGTTTTTAGCGATGGCAATGAACTGCCTTTTTAATGGAATAGGTGTAGGTCTTTTAAACTTAATGACCTATATAATTATTTGTGTATTTATAGCAGGGCTTATGATAGGAAGAGCTCCCCAATATATAGGTAAACAGATTGAGTGGCAGGAAGTTAAGATAGCAGCCTTAATCATCTTATTACTGCCCGTTTTAGTATTAATACCTACCTCCTTAGCAGTAATAACCGAGGCAGGAACAAGCGCAATAAATAATCCTGGATTTAGAGGCTTTGCAGAAGTTCTTTATGAGATGTTTTCTGCAGCAGCTAACAATGGAAGTGGATTTGAAGGATTAATGGATAATAGTGTTTTTTATAATAGCCTCAATGGGATAATAATATTACTAGGCCGTTATCTTCCTATCTTTGGACAACTTCTTATTGCTGGTTATCTAGCAAATAAGAAGATTAGGCCAGAAACCGAAGGAACACTTAAAGTTGAAAATTTATCTTTCTTAGTCTTGTTTATAGGAGTTATGATAATAATTGGTGGTTTAATATTTATGCCAGCTTTAGCAGTAGGACCTATCGCTGAAATGTTAGGAGGTATGTAATATGAACTTTGATATAGATTGGGGGCAGCAATTTGAAGCGATTAAACAATCTTTTATTAAGCTTGACCCCTCATATTTAATAAAAAATCCAGTTATGTTTGTGGTTGAACTTTGTACTATTTTAACAATAATATTAACCCTTTATCCACCATTATTTAATGGCCAGGAACCGACCTGGTATTATGCGGCAATTACATTCATTTTAATATTTACCCTCTTATTTGCAAATTATGCTGAATCTCTAGCTGCTTTACAGGGAGAAGCTCATGCGGATAGTTTAAGGGCTTTACAGGTTGAAACCGAAGGTAAGAGATTAAAAGAAGATAAGCCATTAGAAGAAATAACAGAAGATGATTATGAAGTTGTTCCTAGCGAAGAGATAAATAAAGGAGATATAGTTTTTGTCGATAAAGGAGATATTATTCCAAGAGATGGTAGTGTCATAGAAGGTAGTGCTTCTGTCGATGAATCTGCCATAACTGGGGAATCTGAACCTGTAATTAGAGAAAGTGGTGGAGATAGAAATTCTGTAACAGAAGGAACAGAAGTTTTAAGTGATAAAATAAAAATTGAAGTTACTGCAGAAGTAGGAGAATCCTTTTTAGATAGAATGATTGGATTAGTAGAAACTGCTTCCAGACAAAAAACTCCTAATGAGATTTCTATGACATTACTTTTAGCTAGTTTTACATTTATTTATCTAGCAGCAGTAGTCACTATGAGATTTTTTGGGATGTATATAGATATGAATGTGGATGTAGCTAATCTAATTGCTTTATTAATAGGCTTAATGCCTACTACCATAGGTGCTCTATTAGCATCAATTCGTATAGCCGGAATGACGAGAGTAACGCGGGAAAATATTATAGCCAAATCCGGGAAAGCGGTTGAATCAGCCGGTGATTTAGATACCTTAATCTTAGATAAAACCGGTACAATAACTACCGGGGAAAGAATTGCTGAAGATTTTATCGCCTTAAAGGAAGATGCTAAAGAAGAACTTTATAAAGCCTGTTTACAGTCCTCATATTTCGATGAAACCCCAGAAGGTAGGTCTATTGTTAATTTAGCTCATGATAAAGGTGTAACTGTTAATGAAGACGAGATTAAAAAAGAAAATTTTGTTGAATTTTCAGCTAAATCTAGAATGAGCGGTATTGACTTACCAGATGGAACAGAAATTAGAAAAGGTGCAGTTGAAGCAGTAAAAGAATATGCAGAGGGAATCCCGGAGGGATTAACAGATAAAGCAAATGAAATTGCTGATAACGGTGGTACCCCTTTAGCAGTTTCTGTTAATAAAGAGATATTAGGTTTAATCGAACTTCAGGATGAACTTAAATTAGGTATTAAAGAAAGAATTAAGGAGCTACAGGAGATGGGCGTTGAAACCATCATGGCAACAGGTGATAACGAAAGAACAGCCCGTTATGTGGCAGAACAAGCTGGTATTGATAAGTATTATGCAGAGTTCAAACCTGAAGAAAAAATTGAATTAGTGGAAAAGATACAAAAACAAGGTAAATTAATTGGTATGACAGGTGATGGTAC
>CAZGMM010000103.1:0-7123 GCA_964526845.1 uncultured Halanaerobiales bacterium
TTTTAAGTATAATCTCATTATGAGCGAATTTTACTCCCTTAATTGGGAGTTTTTTTATTTTTTCATAAAAAAATTAAAAAAATATCATAAATTGTATTATATTTTATATATTAATCACGTTTTGTGATATAATATAATAAATGAAGATAAATAAAAGGTGAAAATAATAAATAATTTCAAATTTATATATTTTTCAGTAAATTGTTTTCATAAAATTTGCAAGGAGGGTAATCATGAAAAAAAGCTATATTATATTGATCATAATTATTTTAGCTGCAGCAGGGGGTTGGTTTTATAATCAAAACCTTAATCAGCAGGAGATGACAGAATATGTTACTGTACAAAGAACAGAACTAATTGAGTCCTTAAGGGCTTCGGGGGTTGTGAAACCTCATAAAACAATTGAAATTAGTTCTACAATCGCGGAAAATGTTAAGACAATAAATTTTGAAGAAGGCGATCATGTAAAAAAAACAGACTTACTACTTAAATTCGATAACGATTTAGCCCAGGCTGAATATGAACAAGCATTAGCTCAGGTTAAAAGTGCAGAAGCTTCTTTAGAACAAACCGAAGCTCAAATCAAGGAATCTAAAGCCCAGATTGATCTGGCAGAAACTAAATTAGAAAACGCAACTGAATTAAATGATGAATCCATAAAGGAAGAGATAGCCCAGGCCGAATTAGAAATTCAAAATGCTGTCAGTGAATTGGAAAGAAGACAGTATCTTTACGAAAACGGTGCGATCGAAAAGATAAAAGTAGAACAACAGCAGCATACAGTTAATGTTTTAAAATCCCGAAAAAGAGTACTTGAACAGAGGCTGGTTGAATTGGAGAAAACACGTAACAATCGGGTTAAAGAAGCAGAAGAAGAATTAAAAAGAGCTGAAGTTTCCTATCAGGCCGCCCAAAAACAGTATCAGGTAGCAGAAGGTAACTTAAACTCAGCCAAAGCAGCCTTAAACAGGGCAGAAGTTAATTTAAATAAATATGATATTAAAGCTCCGATTGATGGTGTGATACTAAATAAGATGGTAGACGAAGGTGAATACGTACAGCCGGGTAGAACACTACTTGAGATTGGAACTGAAGAACTACAGATTGAAATAAGTCCCGATGAAAAAGAGTTAAATTTACTTTCCATAGGTAAAAAAGGTTATGTTTCTCCGGAAGCATTTCCCAATAGCAGATATGAAGTAGAAATTTTTGAAATCGCACCCAGCATTGACTCCGATCGAGGGACAATTGATGTCTATCTCAAACCGACGGAAGAAAATAAAACATTAATACCCAATATGTCAGTTTCAGTTGAAATCATAAGCGAAAGACAAGAAGATGTATTATTGGTCCCCAGAAATTACGTATTAGAAGACAGTAATGGAAAGTACGTATATTTATATAAAAGTGGAACTGCCCAAAGACAGCCTATTGAAGTTGATAAAAATTATAACGGTAAAGTAATTGTTACAAAGGGCGTACAAGCAGGCGATATAGTACTAAATCCGACAGATATTACCGACGGTCAAACTGTAATGATTGAGGAGTGATCTAAATGTGGTTTGAATTCAAAGTCGCCTGGCGGTTTTTAAAGTCAGGTAAGACCCAGACAATCTTAATACTTTTAGGGATAATCATAGGAGTAGCGGTCCAGGTATTTCTTGGCTCCTTAATTAGCGGCTTACAGCAGGATTTAATAAACCAGACTGTTGGTAGTTCTCCCCATATTACGATATTACCGGAAGATCAAAGACCCAGGCCGCTAGTGGTTAATGAAGATAAATATTCCCGTATAATTACTTTTGCCGGCACCCAAAGTGGGATCAACAGGTGGCGTGAAATAGAAGGTTATCTAAATGATGTTAATGAAATAACCTCAGTATCTCCCACCATTGATGGTTCAGGTTTTGCCGTCCGGGGACAGAAAAACCTACCAATCGTCCTGCGAGGTGTAGAAATTAATAAAGCTAATGATATATATAATATTGAGGAAAATATAGTAAATGGACAGACCGATATCAGTGGTAATAATATTTTAATCGGGACTGAACTGGCAAATGAACTAGAATTAGAACCGGGAGATACTTTGAAGATAAACACCTCCGGGGGAGTTACCGATAGATTTATTATCAGCGGAATATTCGACCTTGGTTCCAAAGAACTAAATACAAGCTGGGTCTTTTTATCAATCAGAAGGGCAGCTACCCTGCTTAACTTTAGTGATGAAATTTCAAATATTGAAGTACAGATCCAGGATGTATTTACGGCTAACGCTATTTCAGACCAGATTATGAACCGCTTTGCCAACATTAATGCAGAAAGCTGGCAGAGGAATAATGAATCACTTTTAACCGCTTTACAGAGTCAATCTTCTTCCAGTTTGATAATACAGGTCTTTGTAATCATAGCAGTAACACTGGGAATTGCGAGTGTGTTGGCAGTTTCAGTGGTACAAAAATCAAGACAGATCGGTATTTTAAAAGCGATGGGAACTAAACGAAAAAGAGTTGGTATCATCTTTCTTATCCAGGGTGCGATACTGGGTTTAACCGGCTCTATCCTGGGTGCTTTAACAGGAATTGGCTTAAGTCAGGCCTTTGTAACTTTTGCAAGGGGCGAATCGGGAGATGCACTTTTTCCTATAACTATTGACCCGACCTTTATTTTAATCTCAATATCTATTGCAACCGCTGCTGGTATGATTGCAGCTTCAATCCCAGCCCGTAATTCAGCTAAACTAAATCCGATTGAGGTGATCCATAATGCCTAATATGATAGAAACGAAAGATTTAATAAAAGTATATGGTAAAGAAGTAAAAAATGAAGTTTTACACGGAATAAACTTGGAAATTAAAACCGGGGAATTTTCCTCTATAATTGGCCCCTCTGGTTCTGGTAAGTCAACCTTATTGAATTTATTAGGAGCCTTAGACAAACCGACCGATGGGGAAATATATTTAAACGGTAGTCAGATTAATAAGCTAAGTGATGATGAACTGGCTGTTTTCAGAAATAAGAATATTGGATTTGTTTTTCAGTTCCATCACTTACTACCCGAGTTTACTTCTTTAGAAAATGTCATGATCCCGAACTGGATAGACAACGGCCTACAGGCTAAACAGAAAAAGGACCGGGCCCTGGAGTTATTAGACCTGGTCGGCTTAAAGGGGTTTGAAAACAAACTGGTAACTAAAATCTCGGGTGGTCAGAAACAAAGAGTCGCTATCGCTCGTTCTTTAATGAACCAGCCCCAATTAATCTTAGCAGATGAACCTACCGGAAACTTAGATACAGATACCTCCAGTAAGATATATAACCTGCTGAGAGATATTAACGAAGAATTAGATACCACCTTTATCATCGTAACCCATGACAGACACATTGCTTCTAAAACGGACCGCGTTATTGAAATAGTTGATGGCAACATTGAAAGGGATTATATAAATGATCCTGCCCATGAATTTGATAACTTTGAAGAAGTTGCGCCCGAATACTGTTTCTTATGCGGCCAAAATGTTATAAAATAATTATTGAAAACACTTTACTTTTTAGGCAAAAATAAGTAATATATAATTAGACAATTAAAATATCAATAAATATTTTTTCCTGCCAATTATACCCCTTATCATTTATGCCCATACAGTGATAAGGGGTATTTTAATTTATACCTATCTTTATTTTGATTTTAACTATTTTACGATTATTTAAATTGCTTTCCGGTAATAACTTTCTTATTTAATTTTAAAAATTTCAGATTGAAAGGAGGGTTAACGATGAAAAGGGGAACAATTTTAAATCCTGATCTTTCCTATTTAATTGCTACCTTAGGACATTCAGATAAGATAGTTGTTGCAGACAGCGGCTTACCAATTCCAGAATATGTTAATAGGGTAGACCTTTCCTTGAAAAGAGGTGTACCTGACTTCATCACAGTATTTGAAACCCTATTAGATGAACTTGCCGTGGAAAAAATAATTTTAGCAGAAGAAATAAAAACTAAAAATCCCGAGATGAAAAACAAGATAATCGCCCTTATCTCTGACCATGTGGAAGTAGAATACTTATCACATAAAATTTTCAAGGAAAGAGTAAGTGGTAGTAAAGGAGTCGTTAGAACCGGAGAAATCACTCATTATACAAATGCAATCATAGTATGTGGGGTTGATTTTGAGGGTAAATAGCTGACTTGATTTAAAATACTTTCTATTTAAAGTAGTATCAATATCTTTAATTTGTATTCTAACTTGTAATTATAAGTATAATCTCTTAAAATATTAATGACCATTAAATAATAAGATATCGTAGTTAAGGAGGTAAAATAAGTTGAAAGTACAGTATGAATGCATACCCTGTATCTTAAGACAGGCCATAGAAGCAGCCCGCCAGGTAACAGATGATGAAAAAATCATTGATGAAATAATTGATAACTATTCAGCTATGCTTCCTGGTATTAGGGAATCTAATCCTACCCCTTTAGTGGTTAGCCAAATTCAAAAAATGATCAAAGATAAAACAAATACAAAAGATCCCTACCGTTCTTTAAAAGAGAAAAATATTAAAATGGCGATGGATATATACGAAGATTTACAAGATCTAGTCGATAATGATAAGGACCCGCTCAAAAGGGCTTTACTTTTATCGGCAACCGGTAATGTTATAGATGCCGGCATAAGTGTTAAGATTAAAGTAGAAGAAAGTATCTTAAATACTATGGAAAGAGGCTTCTCAATAGATGATTATCAAACCTTTAAAGAAAAATTGGTCAACTGCAGTACACTTTTAATTATTGGTGATAACGCTGGTGAAGCGGTTTTGGATAAACTGTTACTTAAGGAATTAAATAAATATGATATTGATCTAATTTATGCCGTGCGGGAAGAACCTGTCTTAAATGATATAACTAAAAAAGAAGCCAAATTAATTGGGCTTGATAAATATGCTGAAGTGATTACAAGCGGCTGTAATGCCCCCGGTATGTTAATTGAACAGGCCAATGATAAGTTTTTAGATGTATATAATAAAGCTGACATCGTTTTAAGTAAAGGGCAGGGTAATCTGGAAGGTTTATCAGAGGAGGACCGTCCCATATTCTTTTTACTGAAGGCCAAGTGTGACCTAATTGCAGATTTTCTTGAAGTAGAATTAAATGATTTAGTATTTAAATATATGGGAAAATAAGGCTTATTTAATAATAATATAATTTATTTTATTGAAAGGATGCTTAGATATTGGATGCTGAAAAAGAAGATTTTATAAAGGAATGGATCTATGAAGCCAACAATGATTTGGGTTTAGCAGAATTTGTGATAGAAAATAATGGTAAGTATTATGACTTAGTCTGTTTTCACTGCCAGCAGGCAGCTGAAAAATTCTTGAAAGCCTATATAATATACTTAAACCTCTATTATAAAAAGATACATAATTTAAAATATCTCTTGAATGTGATTAAAAAGAAAAGAGAAATACCGGACAAGCTCTTTAAAAAAGCTGAAATGCTCTCAGCCTATGCGATCGACTCCCGTTACCCGGACCACTGGCATGATCCCAGCCTAAAAGAGACTAAAAAATGTATTAATGCCGCTCAGGACTTTAAAAATTTTATATTTAATGAGATAAAAGAGAATATCTGAAAATATATTTTGTCAACAAAATCAAGGCTATCCCTACCATAAGCAAGGATAGCCTCTTTTTTATTATAAAATGTTTATAAAATTTTAATATTTATAACATAGTAATTTTTGTTAATTTATTATATAATATAACAAAAGATGTAGAATTTTTACACTTAGTTTTACTTCTCCGCTTGAGGGGGAATATAAATGGTTATTTTTCTTATTTTGCTTTATCTAATATTATTTATCCTACTTGTTGCCCTATTTTTCATCTCAATTCCATATAAATACATACTGCATTACAACTACGCAAAAAAATTGAATTTCAAATTTGCTATTAGGACCTTTTTCTTCAGTATTGTATACCAAAAACAAAATAATATAGAAAGTACTCATCTTAAAATTTTTACCTACAAAAAAGAATTTGAAAAAAAATCTGAAGAATCTATTGAAAAACAAATAGAGGATAAGGTAACTGAAAAAATTGATGAAGCTAAAAAAGCCAAGTTAGAAAAAGTAAAGGAAAAGGAAAAAGAAAAAAAGAAAAAATTAAATTTTCCCTTAAAAGTTTTAAGTATTGAAAATGTAAAGTATGTGCTTAGATTTGTTATTGATGTACTTAAGATGATCTTTCCCAAACATCTACAGTTATACTTTTTAATAGGATTAGAAGAGCCACATTTAAATGGCTGGACATTGGCCTATTATCACAGCCTTAAAGGCATCTATCCCAAGCTGCCTATTAATATAGATGTAAACTGGGAAAAAGAAGCTTTTCAAAGTGAGGGTGAACTAGCTGGTACTATTATTCCTATCCAAATATTTTTTAGAACCATAATCTTTATATTCTCAATCAGAACCCTTAAAGTTGGCTGGCAGGTTTATAAGTATTACAAAAGTAAATAAGTTTTATAATAAATTTAAAAAGAAAGGAAAGGTGTTATTTATGGAAAATACTCAAAAGATTCTGGAATCTATGTATGACAGGCTTGATAATTTTATGAAAACCGAAACTGTGGTAGGAGAGCCGATTATTGTTGATGATGTTAAGATCATCCCTATTATTTCTGCTTCCTTCGGCCTCGGGGGAGGATTTGGTGAAGATACCAAAGAGAATACCTCCGCTGGCGGTGGTGGAGGAGTTGGCGGTAAGATAACTCCTGACGCTATGCTGGTAGTAAAAGACGGCAACGTAGAAATGATTCCTGTTAAAAGCAAGGCCACTTTAGAAAAATTAATTGAAAAAGTGCCTGATCTAGTCGGTAAACTGGAAGAACTAAAAGGTGCTAAAGAAGAAAAAGAAGAAGAGGAAGAAGAATAAATTAAAAAAAGATATATCAACTTAAACCGGGTTAATACCCGGTTTATTTTTTATCCCAAAAATTTCCTTGTAAAAAAATATCCCTTGTGTTATACTTTATGCAAATAAAATATTAATTCAATAATGGTTTCTTTTCATGAATTAAAAAGGAAAGTGGTGAAAGTCCACTGCTGTAGTCGCAGCTGTAACC
>CAZGMM010000103.1:7223-8568 GCA_964526845.1 uncultured Halanaerobiales bacterium
ATTAAAAAGGAAAGTGGTGAAAGTCCACTGCTGTAGTCGCAGCTGTAACCGGTATTTTAAGATATCTTCACTGCCTTTTAAAGTGGGAAGGAGATATTAATATTAAAAGCTGGAAGCCAGAAGACTTGCTTTTGCTTTTACTTCACAACTCCGGCTTAGAGGATGTGAGGTTAGCCGATAAAGTATATTTGCTTATCTCAATTAGATAAGTAGTACCTTTTGGGTTAATTGAACTGTCTCCCTCAGGAGACAGTTTTCTTATTTTATACCTAAAAATCAAAAAAATGGAGGTATTATCAATGGCAGGCATGGTCTATGTATACACAGGTAATGGTAAAGGTAAAACCACCACAGCGATTGGATTGCCATTTGGGCCATGAGGGCTGGACAAAATGTTTTTATCGGTCAATTTGTAAAAGGAATGAAATACAGTAATTAAATAGTTTAGCTGATATAGATGGGATCAAAGTTAAACAGTATGGTCAGGACTATTTTATTAAAGGAAAACCCAAAAAAGAAGATATTGAATCAGCTGATTATGGTTTACAAGAAATCAAAGATGTTTTAAGCTCTGGAAACTATGAATTGGTAATACTGGATGAAGCTAATATAGCCACCTATTATGATCTTTTTACAGTAGAGGAACTAATAGATATTATTGAAAATAGGGCAGACAAGGTCGAAGTAATAATCACGGGGCGAATGGCCGATGATAAAATAATTGATTATGCGGACCTTGTAACGGAAATGAAAGAAATAAAGCATTATTATCAAAAAGGAATAATGGCTAGAAAAGGAATAGAAAAATAAATTTAATGCTTTCTAATAGATGTAATAAATATTAATTGGAATCTAGTTTCATAACTTAGTCACCCCGCAATGGGAAGCTTATATGGCTTCCCATTAATTTATTTTTATAAGAATATCTTATAAAATAATATTTTATAATTTATAGTATTATATGTTTTTATTACCAATTTTTGTAATATGCTTGACAAAGTGCCTCATATTTTATAAAATTATAAACGCCGAAGATTAATAAGTATTATAAAAGAATCTTATAAATTATTCTCTTTCCATAAGTTTACTTTCCAAGTTTAACCCTTTTATACAAAATAAAAAATTGATTTAAAATATTATTCCTAATCTACCTTATAACAATATTCCAACTAGTACCCCTGTTAAATTTATGACTTCTGTTAAATTTAACTTTAATTATCCTTGTGTTAAAAAGTAACAAATGCTATTAAGGTATTAATAATGGCAGACAAAGCCATATTAATATAAATAAACATTAAATTTAGGGGGGAATAAAAATTGATTAAAAGTAAGAAACTATCCATTT
>CAZGMM010000104.1:0-8403 GCA_964526845.1 uncultured Halanaerobiales bacterium
AATTTTAAATAATAAGATAATAAAAGAAGATGATCTAGAATTAAAGATAAGTTATGAACAAAGTTCGGGTCCAACTACGGCAGATATAACTATGTCAGGTCTTCAGAATATTACTATTAAAAAGGTTGATAATTTAGAAGTAACAGATGTTAGCGTGCCAGGTTTTGATAATATAACATTAGAATTAGGGGTTTTTGAAAGTATTGACAACTATTATAATGTCAATTCGGCAGAATTAAAGTTAGCTATAAGAGAACCGGAAAGTATGAATATGGAATTTAACTTTGATGAAATAGCGATAGCAAGTATACCAGGAACAGATATGGAAGATTACTTTTTATGGACTGATAATTCTTCTATTTCATTAGGAACTGTTTCCTTAAGTGGTTCATTGAATATGCCTTCCGATAATACTATTAGTTATAATGCCACTGATAATGCTAAGATAGATGTAGAGATCAAAGGAAAAGCAGAAAAAACTGAAATTCCATCAGAATACGAAAATGAAATTAATATTGAAAATGGTGATTTAGTATATAATTCAGAACCAATGGAAGTAGATATTTCTCAAGATGATATCGATACTATGCGAGAAGGTGTAATTGATTTAGACGAAACCTATCTTGAAACAATTATAAATAATAAGACCGGACTTGAATTAGCAGCTGAAGTATATATAGGCAGTGTGAATAATAAAGATCAACTTTATTCAGACCAAAATAAAGTAAATGAAAGATTACTTGAAGTTCAAGTCGATGAAAATGAACCTAAACGTTTCCTGCTTAAAAATGCTCTTGATAAGGTAGAGGATACTTTAACGGAAGGTAATGTTTACATGGGTATTAAATTCATCGCTGGTGAACTAGATGTAAATACGGGTATTGATATTATCTTTACTGATAATATGTCTATTAATATAAAAAGCTCTGTATATGTTAAAATGCGCATAAACCAATAGGAAGTGGTGATTAAAATTAATAACAAGAAATTATTAGTTATCTTAATATCATTGTTCATCTTAATTTTTTCAATAAATTTTAACATCATCGCCCAATCAAATATTCATAGTGATTACGCCCATCCATATTATAATACCCCTGCTTTAAATAAAGCAGACCAAAAATTCGAGATAAATTTCTCTGGCTATGGAAAAATAGGAAACAATGCGATTAACAGTGACTATTTAAATAAACATTTAAGTGAAGAAGATAAAAATGAAATTCTTTCTAATATTGATACAAATGGAGAATTAGTCATATTAGGTGATGGTAAACAAAATTTTAATATGAAGTACAAAAACTTTACTTTCTTTACTGGTTTGACAGAAATTGCTTTGCTCGGTATCCCCAAAGACGCTATTGAAATTTTACTTAAGGGTAATGAATTAGGAAAGGAATACAATTTAGAAGGAACTAAGGGAGAACTCGCCTTATATACCGACACCGGACTAAGCTATTCATTTAAAAATAAAAGTCTAGCAAAACAGTTCAACGCAGAAGAAGTAAAACTGCGAGGAACAGTTCACTACCTCCGGGGCGGAATTGCTAAACTAGCGGGAGAAGGCAGTTTCATTCTAAATTATGAAGATACAATAACAGGGTCTGGTAAGATTAAAGCAGAATATGCAGAAGAAGCAAGCGGTTATGCTTTAGACTTTAGATTAAATACAAAAGTTAATGATAAATTATCTTGGAGTGCCTCAATTTCCAATATAGGAACTATTACGGCTGATAAAGCTTCATATTATGAATATAGCTATGATCCTATAGAAGAAAAATTTAAAGAAACTACTGACCAACCATTAGGTAATTTAAAATATAATTTACCTTTAACAATAAATTTTGGTACAAAATATAAATGGGAAACCAATACTAATTTAATCGGCGGCTATTCCTTGACAAGTTACAATTCAGGTTATTCAGACCATAAAATATCAGGGGGTATAGAATATAATAGAATAAATTTCTTACCTTTAAGCTTCGGAGTAACATATTCTTCCCTACAGGGCAATTTGATACTTTCTTCCGGGGCAACTCTTAAATTAGGGTTCATACAGGCAAAACTCACATTCTCTGACCTACAGGCCTTATTTAATGGTTCAAAAAGTGTCTCTTTAGGAATAAGCACAGGCTTTTCTTTCTAAACTATGTATAAATAAATATTGTCATCAGGCCCCGCTTTTTAGCGGGGTTTTAATATTTTACATATCTTTATCTCAATTAAAAAGCTCTATTAGATATAGTAATTTTAAAAATAGCTTGATTCTAACCACAGATACCTATAAAATGGGTATGTTGCATATAGAAAGAAAGACAGAAAGAAAGGAATGTTTATGTTAAATAATAAAATAATAAATTTGGCAGTTATAGCACATGTTAATGCCGGTAAATCAACCTTAGTAGATGCCTTTTTAAACCAAAGTGGTATATTTAGAGAAAATGAAGTAGTAGAAGAATTCATTATGGACAGTAATGACCTGGAAAAAGAACGCGGTATAACAATTTATGCTAAAAATTGCTCGATTGAACATGATGGATATAAAATAAATATAGTAGATACGCCCGGTCATGCCGACTTCTCTTCCGAAGTTGAAAGAATAATTAAAGCAGTTGATACAACTATTTTGGTGGTTGATTCCAGTGAAGGACCGATGCCCCAAACCAGGTTCGTCTTAAAAAAATCATTAGAACAGGGTATAAAACCCATTTTATTCATCAATAAGATGGATAAAAATAATGAGAGGGCCAAAGAAGTAGAAGACATGGTATTAGACCTCTTTATTGATCTCCAGGCCGATGACCAACAGCTTGAATTCCCTATTATCTATGGAATAGCAAAAGACGGAGTTGCCAAGTATGAAATTGATGGTGATAGTGAAAACTTAGATCCATTGTTTGAAACAATAATTAAATATGTTAAACCTTATCCCAATTTAGATAATCAACCTTTACAAATTCAGGTCCATGATCTTGCCTATGATGATTATCTGGGTAGAATTGGTATCGGTAGAATATATAGTGGTAGTATAGAAAATAGACAGCAAGTGGAAGTATCAAAAAGAGATGGCAGTATAAAAAAAGAAAAGGTGACCGAACTACTAGGTTACCAAGGTTTAAAACAAAGCTCAATAGAAAAAGCTGGAAGTGGAGATATAGTGGCGATAGCTGGAATTCCCCATATCTCTATTGGCGAAACTATCTGTGATGTGGGGCAGGTAAAACCAATGGATATGATTGAAATAGAAGAACCCACCTTATCAATGAACTTTTCTATTAATGATTCTCCCTTTTCAGGCGAAAGTGGTAAATACCTAACATCCAGAAATCTCAAGTCAAGACTTGAAAAAGAAACAGAAGTAAATGTAGGATTAAATGTTGAAAAATTAGAAGGTAGTGAAGGTTTTAAAGTCTCTGGGCGAGGCGAACTGCATCTCTCTGTATTATTAGAACACATGCGGAGAGAGGGATATGAAATATCAGTCTCTAAACCAGAAGTACTGTATAAGAAAGAAAATAATAAATTAATGGAACCGATTGAAAGGGTTATGGTGGAAGTACCAGAAGAATATTCGGGTACTGTTATAGAAAAATTAAATCAAAGAAAAGGCTTAATGCAGAGCATGAAAAAAGATAATGAATATATCAAATTAAACTACCTAGTACCAACTAGGGGCCTAATCGGTTATAAAAGTGAATTCATTAATGATACCAGTGGAGAAGGTACCTTAATCAGATCATTTGAAAGATATGAAGAACACAAAGGAGCCATCCCGAAAAGAACCAATGGAGTTTTAGTTTCTCAAAACGAAGGGAAGGCAATGCCTTATGCCCTCGATAATTTAAGTGCCAGGGGTACTATTTTTATTAAACCAGGTACAAGAGTTTATGAAGGTATGATAATTGGTATGAATAATAAGGACAATGATTTAACTGTTAATCCCTGTAAAAATAAAAAATTAACTAATACCCGGGCTGCAGGATCAGATGATGCAATCAATCTTGCCCCACCGAAAACTTTTTCCTTAGAAGAAGCCTTAGAATTCATCAATGAAGACGAACTAGTTGAAGTAACACCTGATGCTATTAGACTTAGGAAGAAAATATTAAAAGGTAAATTAAGAAAATAATTTAAAAATTAATAAGATCAATATTAAAATTCCGGGTTTCCCCGGAATTTTTCATTTTTAAAGATATATTAACATTTTTATTTACTTAACTATTATCTACAGCTCTTTGCCTATATTTCGAAGGTGAATTCCCTGTTTTCCTTTTGAAAATAAAACTGAAATGACTCCTGTTATTAAAACCACATTCATAACAAATATCCGAAATTGTTTTATTTGAATTATATATTTTTTCTTTCGCTTTATTTATTTTTATGTCTAATAAATACTGAAAAGGAGTTTTACCGGTTTCCGATTTAAATACCCTGATAAAATGAAATGGACTATAATTAGCAGTGGCTGCTACCTCCTCTAAAGAAAACTCTTGATTAAAATTATGCTCTATAAAATCTATTGCTCTATTAATTGACTTTTTATCACTATTTTTAGTACTTAAGGTCTTCTTATTTAAATTATTGTCTAAATTTCTCAGTAGATTAATTGCTATTTCTTTATCAAGATTCTCAATCATCAACTTATATCCCCTAGGCTTATTTTTAATTTCTCCTCTGAATTTATTAATTATATTTCTAAAATCAACCGTAATTGAATTATTAATATTATCAAAAATGACTTCTCTACTTTCAAATAGTCTACTACTCATCCTCTCCATAAATTCTTTTTCTATGAAAATTGCTAAAAATGGTTTTATTTCAATTATAGGTTCACCATAAGTTTCTGAACAGTGTAATTGACCAGGGTTAATAGGAAAGAGGTGGTTCTTTTTAAGTTGATAGTAGTTATGCTCTACTATTTCGAGGGGATAGTCTTTTGTTAAGGGTAGAATAAACTTGTACATAGCAAATGAATTAGGTTTTGTAAAAACATTTTTTACTTTAATAACCGATATCTTACTACTAGAATATTCTATTATATCAATTTTATCTAATAATTTAGGAGGAAGAGATTTTGTTATTTTGGTAAATAAAGTGTCCATATAATTCCCCTTTCGTGTGTATAATTAGACAATTATAGTAAAATTATACAGCAATCAAAGTAAAATATCAAGCAATTAAAACAACATATTAATAAAGATTAACTGGTAAAATATAGTTAGAAACCATAAATTTATCAAAAATGAGGGGGATAAAAGTGAAAAATACGAATATTTTAATTATTGGTGCTGTTTTAATATGTTTAATAATTATACCATATAATATACAAGCTCAGGAATACCTAGAAGAAATAAAACCTGATTTAAGTATCTGGCCAGCCCAGGAATACATTTTAGAAATTAGTAACGCCATGATGGCAGAGGGGGGAACTCATACCCAATATTACGGTCAACATAAGTTAAAACTGGAAACATCAATGGGGGAAATATCGAATGCTGTTATCTACCATTTTAATGAAGATAATATAAAAGAGATTATAATACTCCCGGATGAAAAAATGTATATGGAAAGCATATTAAGTTATGAGGAGTTCTTCGAAACTAATGATGCCGGTAGCGGTCTGTTGTATGATAATTTACCGGGCGAAGAAATGGCTATGTATGGAGCAGATAAAATTGGAGAAGAAACCTTTTTAAATCGAGAAGTGGAAAGATGGTCTTTTGTAGATACCTCAGAAGGAGAGACCGTTAATATTGAAATGCTAATAGATAGAGAACTTAGACAATTTATGAAGATGTGGGTAGATGGGGAATTAATATTTGAAGTAACCAATCTTACTATAGGTAAAATTCCAGATGAAACGTTTAATCCACCTGAAGATTTTGAAGTTATGTCTTATTAAAAATTTATCTCTTAAGGAAAGAAGGGATATAATGGTATCTAAATTGAAGTTATCTCTACTTTTAATCTTCTTTATTATATTTATTATAAGTCCAAATGCCTATACAGCAGATGAAATAATAGACACCTATAATTATAATTTAGTATTAGGAAAAGTGGTTGACCTCAAGGGGGAAGCCCTTGTTATTAAAGAAGATGGTCAATCAATTAAATTAAATAATGATAATCTAATAAGTTCTAAAAAAATTAATCAGTTTATGTTGATCTATAGTGATAATGCGGAGACCTTAACAGGTGGTCGTAAAGATATGGAAGAAAAACTAATAATAAAAACCGCAGCAAATAGTACATTGAAACTATTATTGAATTCAAATTATGAAAACCGCAATAATTTTATTTCATTAGGACCTAATACTGAATTAATATTAAAACTTAAGGGAGGATGTTTATACTCAACCGAACATGATGGAGAAGGCTATGATCCCGAAACGTTAAAGTGGCGACATATAAAAAAAGCTATTACCTGGAATCTGATTAACGGTAGTGTGAAAGTATCATACCAGCAAAATGATGAATTCCGGCTAGGAACTCCTACCACAGAAAATGCCCATATACATATTGATAACGGAATCGAAAATATTGAATATGAAGTTATAGTTTTAAAAGGAGAAGAAGCTCAACAGCAGGATGTTAAAGTGGAAAGCTTAACACCTGAGATGAATGCCCAAATCGAAGCAATAAAGAATAATTATCTCTTGGTATATAAAGTTGATACCATAGAAGAATTACCAGCCGATATAAAAACACAATTAGCAGAACAAATAGAAATGTTTAAAGAATCTTATCAAGAAGCTGAAAATACTATGAATGAAATGATGGATCAAACAAGACAAATTGTAACTATCTTAAAAGTCTATCAAGGCAAAGCAAAGTTAGAAAATACTGAGTTGCAGAGTGGAGAAATGGCCAAAGTAAAAGGTGATATTGGGAGAGCAAGCAGTCCTGCCAAAATATAAATAAGTATAAAACAAAATTATTTTAAATCATAAAATTGCGGTTCAAACCGAAATTTTCCCTTTTTTATAACAAGTATAATGCTAAAAATAACAAAAAATGTAATCCATTTAATATAAATATTATTCATTTCTATATATAATGATTTTAGAATATTGAAATAAATTCTCCATTGATTGATTAGGAGGTAATATCGGTGAGTGTTAAAGGTAGTGAAATCATAGAAGAATTAAAAACTGTTTTATCAAGTAAAACCATTGATGCAATATTACCTCCCTTGTTTTTTGTAATAATAAATAGGGTAGTAAGTCTTAATGCGGCCGCAGTAACAGCTATAAGTGTAGCGGTAACCATTGGAATAATAAGATTAATAAAAAAACAACCCTGGAAATATGCTTTAGGAGGACTGTTTTTAGTTAGTTTAGCTTCAGGCTTATCCTTTATCACCAAAAGTGCCGCCAGTTACTTTATTCCTGCCATCATAAGCAGCTCGGTCTTAATTATCCTAGCTTTAGGTAGTCTAATAATTAGAAAACCCCTGGCTGCCTGGGCAAGCCATCTAACCCGGGGTTGGCCCCTGGAATGGTTCTGGCGCAAAGATGTTAAACCAGCCTATAGAGAAGTCACCTGGTTTTGGACCGTCTTTTTATTTATGAGGCTTTTTGTTCAAATAACTCTTTATAGGATAGGAGAAACTACCGACTTAACCTGGGCCAATATTCTATTAGGCTGGCCCTTTACTATCACAATTTTAATCTTCAGTTATATCTACGGAATCTGGCGGTTAAAAAATTTAGGAGGTCCAGGTGTACATGAATATCAGGAAGATAAAGAACCGCCCTGGGAAGGACAGAAGAGAGGGTTTTAAAATCAAATCTTTAAATAATAATCTGAGGAGGATTAAAGAATGAAAAAAGTATTATTGTTCACTTTAGTCATGTTGTTAATCGTTGGTACATCTGCAATGGCCCATTCCCCACAAAAATTAGAAGCTAACTTTAATATGGAAACCCATATGCTAACAGTAGAATTTGTGCATACCGTTGGCGGTGAAAACGCTAACCATTACATCGATAAAATTTCAGTTATGGTAAATGAAACTGAAGTAATCACTCAAATGCCGGCTAAACAGTTAAATAATAATGAAACATTTAGTTATTATATGCCCGGTCTAAGCAGTGGAGACGAAGTAAACATTATGGCTTACTGTAGTATCTCAGGTGATCGCAGCGTTCAACTAACAATAGGAGAATAATCATATTTACAGATAATAACTTATAAGAAAATAATTATTTTTTCAAAGACGTCAGTTAATACTGGCGTCTTTATTTATTGGAACTATCTTAAAGATAAATTGATAAGAAAAATAAATGTACTGACTAAATTTCTTGAAGGACTGAAAATAATTTTCTTGAAGGAATTAAATAAGGAATCTATTTTTTAAACGCAAATTTTCTAATCTTTTGAATATTAATTACTTTTTTAAACTAT
>CAZGMM010000105.1:0-8369 GCA_964526845.1 uncultured Halanaerobiales bacterium
GATTGCGAACTTCTTCTGCAACTACAGCAAAACCTTTTCCGGCTTCTCCAGCCCGGGCTGCTTCAACTGCTGCATTAAGAGCGAGTAAGTTAGTTTGAAAAGCAATATCATCGATAGTTTTTACAATCTTGGAAGTTTCATCGGAGGATTCTTTGATATCGTTGATAGCTTCCTGCATCTCTTCCATGGACTTAGCACCGGCTTCAGCATCATTGCTGCCCTGATTGGAGAATTTATTAGCCTGATTAGCATTATCAGAAGTTTGCTGAACCATGGAGGACATCTGTTCCAGAGTACTGGAGACTTCTTCCAGAGAACTGGCCTGTTCATTGGAACCTTCAGCAAGTTGCTGACTTCCACTTGCGACCTGATCACTGGCAGCAGATATTTGCTCAACTGCTTGGCGAACTTGAAGCATTGCTTCTTCAAGATTGTTGGCTGCATTATTTATATCTTCTTTAAACTCTTCCAATTGTCCATCGTAATTGCCTTTTATTCTTGCTGTCATTTCCTTTTCGGCTATTTTGGACATTACTTTGGCAGCTTCTTGAATAGGCCCAATTAACTCATCAAGCGTGTTGTTAATTCCTTCTATTATTGCTGAGTATTTTCCTTCAAATTTATCCGTATCTCCTCTAACTTCAAGTCTACCATTGACAGCTGCTGCTGTGAGCATCTCTGTTTCATTTACTATATCCTGGATTGATTCTTCCATTTTTATAAATGTGGGTACCATTTCATCATTCTGAGAACGTTTGCCCGCCTGTTTTAATTCTTCCAGATCTGACAGATCGCCTTTTGCAACATTGCCGACAATATCCTGAATATGTTTAAGTCTTTTTATAACTGTGTTAGTGGCCTCAGATATTTCCGAATATACGCCTTTATATTGACCTTCAACAGTGGATGTGTAATCATTAACTGCAACTCTTTGCAATATTTTGTTGGAATTTAGAACACCCTCTAAACCCTCAATTGCCGAATTAATGCTATTCTTAATCTCTTTGAAATCACCTTTATAATCATCAGTAATTTTATCTGGTATATCGCCATTACCAATTCTGTCTATGTATTCGGCAGCTACATTCAATGGATCAATTACTGCATCAAGAGTTTCATTAAATCCATGTACTATCTTTTCATAGTCACCCTGAAAATTGTCTGCATCACCTCTTTTATCCAGATTACCATTAACTGCTTCATCGGTTAAACTAGTAACTTCAACAATTAGACCATTTATAGAATCAATACATTTGTTAAGATTGTTTTTGACCTCTTTGAAATCACCTTTATAATCATCAGTAATTTTATCTGGTATATCGCCATTACCAATTCTGTCTATGTATTCGGCCATAACATTAATCGGTGCAATAAAGGAGTCAATAAGTCCATTTGCATTGTTGATTAATTCTTTAAAATCGATACCAACCTTGTCTGGATCACCTCTAACATCCAATTCACCATTAGTAATACTATTTGTTAGTTTTTTAAACTGGTCAACAACCTTATTAATTCCTTTATTGATGGTTCCGGCATTATAATAAAGGACGCCCCCAAATATAGCAACAGATACTATTAATAAAATTATCAAGGTTTTTAAAAGATTGTTAAGAGGAGAATAGGCTTCATCAATATAAGCGCCACTGGCTACAATCCAGTCCATCATCGGAAAGTAGCTATAATAAACAACTTTTTCTCTAGCCTTTTTCTCTCCTTTATTTTTCCAGGGATATATAATTTTGCCCTTTTTATTATTACAAATTTTTCTGATAAAATAATTACCATCTGTATCCTGAACATCATAGAGATTTTCTCCTTCTGATTCAGGATGAATAAGTAGTTTTCCTTTACTGTCCATGACATAGGTATAACCAGTATCGCCTAATTTGACTGACAGAATCTCTTCTCTAAAATCATCAGTACTAACTAATTCTTTGAAGTCACTTTTATAGGCAGTAGCGCCTATATTCCAACCCCATTCAGGAAAATATGCCATGTAGAGAACTTTCTCTTTACCTTCATATGTATAACTAAAATATCCCTCATTTGAATTTAATATCTCATCTTTTAAAGGAGTTCGATTTCCAATTAATTTCTCTTGTGGATGAATACGCATAATATCGTCACTTGCTGTCTGAACAAAATTGTAACCTGTCTGACCAATGGACTGTCTCAATAAGAGATCACTTATTTTCCGTTTTGCCTGTTGTTGAGATAGATTACCTTTTTCATATTCCTCATAATAATCTTTCACAATTTCTAAATTGGTATTGGTAACAGCAACCAAGTAATTTTTTATTGTTTGATTGACTGTACTCTCTACCATTTTTAGCATATTCTCATTTACTTTGTCTATTTCAGAATTGATATTCCTTTTTAGAGCGCCTTTAACATTAAAATATACTATAAATATTACTGCTAGAAAGACAACCAGGAATATGCCACCGTTCATTGATAATATCTTCTGTTTTATGTTTAAATTTTTAAACATTTTTAACTCCTTTATTTAAAACTAAAATGCATTGTTAATTCAATTTTATTCCTGCTATATCTTTTATCTCCAAAAGATTGTCTCATATGACGAAAGGTAGGTGCAAGTACAAATGCCCCGTAATCTGATTTATAAACAGTATACTTATACATTAACCAAATAAGTGTCGTATTTTTATTATTATCTATTTGATCCATGTTAATTGATTTATAATCAGCCCATCCTACTAAAGTGCCGGGGCCTAAATCTCGGACTAACTTTAAATGAAAACCTGGTCCACTATATTTACCAGTATAATTAACGGAATCACTCGAAGAAAAATCTACTAAATCAACATAACCTGGATTGATGACTGAATTCTTTACATCAGCAGACTGGGTTGTATAATAAGATCCTGCCTGAATACTGAATCCAGTAAATTTAGGAGGTGTCAAATTAGTACCCAGTGTAATTGGGACTGGTTTATCTTGAGCACCTATACTGGTAATTAAAGTTGGCTGAACTTTTACCCCACCTACTTGGACTTCATAATTCAGGAATCCACTATATTGATCCCTCTCATCAATCAGTTCTCTATTTCCGGTGTTATTATCTACTGTTATCGAGGCATTCAACCTTCCAGGACCAATTTGATAATACCCCTTAAACCCTGCGGCTGAATTGGTGTTCATAACAAAATAAGGCACATCACTTCTACTAACCGGGTAAAAATGAAGATCATATTCCGGATTAGCCAGAGCATTAAAATTTAGTAAACCTATTGAAAATCCCATTCTATCAGTCTGTCTACCAAAATGGGCTTCATTAAACCTTACTGCACCTCGATGACCGGAATGGGCTGAGTGTTTTGCTGTCCACCCGCTTACACCATCAAAAGTAGGAGATGCAAATTTTCCAATGTAATCTCCTGGACCGTCAGTAGATAATTTGGTTTTAAAATACCATCCAGATTCTAAATCTGCCTCCATCCATAATCGTACCCAATATAGATAATAAAAATCCTGATAGGTTCTACCATTTTTGTTGAACTTTTGGTCTAATCTAGGTCTTACCCTGGCATCGCCCTTAAAGGTAATCTCGCCTGCAAGGAACGACAAAAACAGGATCACCATCAGACCAATTAATAATAACTTCCTCATAAATCATCTCCAATTAAATTAAAAATCTATTTTTTATTATTGATTCCTTTTATTGACCTTTTTTATCATATTTAAATCTTTATGGCTAAGAATTTTTTGTAAGTCTAAAAGCATTTTAACGGCGCCTTTGGTTTTTGCCATCCCCAGAATAAATTCTGTATTAACATCAGCTCCCAGACTAGGACTCTCCTCGATATCTTTCTTCTCAATATCTTCAACTTCGGAGACAGCATCAACTATAATTCCCATATGTTCCTGCTTTTCATCGCGTTCAACTGTGACCACTATTATGCAGGTCAGATCAGTTTCTTCAGTCATTCCCATGCCAAATTTCTTATTAAGATCAATGACCGGATGAATAATACCCCTAAGATTAATAACACCTTTTAAATAATCGGGGGTACGAGGTACAGGCGTTATCTCTTGCATACCAATTATTTCAATAACTTTATTGATCTCCAGACCATACTCTTCATCTCCAAGTTTAAATGTTAGATATTTGCCTTCGAGATTGTTCTTTGCTTTTTCTTTACTACCCCTTTGACTCATTGTTTCTCTCCTGCATTTTATTTATTCATCTCCTGAAGGAATCAATGATTCCAAATTACCTTAACACTTTGCTGTACAAACTTCATACCATCATATTCTAACTTTATCTTAGATTTTTTGATAAGTTGATAAGTTAAATATTAACAAAATTTTATTTAATAAGATTATCTTTAATTGTTTGAGGTATTTTACAATAGCCCTAATTTTTTGCCTATTGGTCGGAAATATTTTTATAGTAAATACATTCAAGAGTAATTTAAAAAATAATTGATTAGTTTTATTCATAGTAATGCCAGACTTATTAATTTGTCTAAATTTGAAAGTTTCTTGAGAAAATAATTCTGGGATGATTTTATATTGTACATAATTAACAAATAAATATTTTTCAATTAACACTCATTACTACTATCGGTGATAAACTTAAAATCTTTAGAAAAAATAATGGCAAAAATTGGCATTATTTGATCATAGTCTTTATCAATCACAATGGGACATCAAAAGCACTCATACTGGCTGCGGTTTTTTTGATAAAATATAAAATTGATTCCATTATTATGGAGCCGGTATGCCCCTATTTTATTAGACTTTTAAATACAATTTTTACATAGGAATGTAATTTTAATCATATATGGGCTTTAAAACTTTATGCAAAAAAATGCCCAACACAAATGGTTCCTAGCTCAGGATTTTACCAATTTATAATAAATTCCTCATCTTATAAGATTATTGTTTAATTACCCCTGATTTTTAAATGATTGACTATTGGCTAACGCATAAAATGGCAATTAATCAGTTAATGAGTATATTTTGTAAGATACTTTATTCACCTTTTATTATTGTATATCTGTATTCCCAAATTTAAAATCGGCCTTAACAGCACGATCCCGGCCACTCTCTTTTGCTTCATATAAAGCCTCATCCGCAGCATCCAAAAATTCATCCGCATTAAAATTATTATTAGGCACAACTGTCGCTACTCCTATACTGCAAGTTACATGAGAGGAAACCTTTGACTTCTTGTGAGAAATATTTACTTCCTTAATTTTATGCTTAACTTCTGTTGCTTTTTGCCAGGCACCGGATTCAGGTGTATTGGGGAGAAGAATAACAAATTCTTCACCACCGTAGCGGGCAGCAAGATCGGCTGGACGGCGAGCTTCTTCATCCAATATACTTGCAATTTTTTTAAGACATTCATCACCTTGTTGATGCCCATAAAAATCATTGTATTGTTTGAAAAAGTCTATGTCTAAAAATAAAAGTGAGAGAGGCCGTTTTTCACGTTTTAATCTTTTCCATTCCTTATTTAAGATTTCATTAAAAACTCTTCTATTGCATAAACGGGTAAGTCCATCCAAACTGGCAAGACGATCTAATTCTTTATTACGCTCTTCTAATTCCTCTGTTCTCTGCTCAACTAATTTTTCAAGGTGATTAATATGTTCATTAATGGTATTGGCCATTTTATTGAAAGAATCAGCTAAGGTCCCAAATTCATTATCAAAATCCATTGAGATTTTCTTATCATAATTCCCATCAGCAATAACTTTTGTAAATTCAGTTAGATGACTAATTGGTTTAAGAATAAATCTATTTATAAAAAATATTATTGCTCCAGCAATCACAAATAGAGAAACAATTAATACTGCTATCGTTGGCAAAAAATCCCACATATTTAATATTTTCGAATTATCTAATAAAGTCATTATAAACCAATTCATGGATTGAATATAAGTCACAGCTGCTATTCTATTATCATTTTGCATCTCAAATTTAACAGTTGAGACTTTGTTTGAATTATTAGAAAGGTCATTCATCATAGATTGTAATTTATCTGCATCTTTACCTTGTAATAATTTAAATATTGTTTTTTCATCTGTTTTTGAAACTTCTTTATTGATTGTACATAGTTCAATCAAATTAGTATCCTGATAGGCCCGAATATATCCTTTACTATCAAAGAGTAAAGGGGTTACAAATTTACTATCACTTTTTAAAAAGTCCTGGATGAACCGATCAAGGCTGAAGCCGGTTCCCAACATACCTATTTTTTTATCTTCTTTATTGTATATAATTGCATCAATCCAGAGTTTGGTTGTTTTTAATGCTCTATCATAATTCATATTAATATAATAATCATCAACCTGTTCCATTGTAGCAAAGTACCACTTATCATCTTCATTTTCTTCATCTAGGGTATATTGGTATTGATTATTTAAATATTCGTTTTTACTATTGTTGAAATAATAATTCTTTGATTCATCTATAATGAAAAAATAGCTGCTATCCTGAAAATTTTTCCTATAGCTTTCTAGTTCAGCTAAGGCTTTAGCCTTTAAATCCGTATTATTTTCATTTTGAGCCCACTTCCTTAAAATAGGAGAATCGGCTAAATTCTGCACTAATGCTATTTCTTTTTTAATAGGAGATGTAATCCTGCTTTTTTCCTTTAAAGCATATTGGACAGCAAATTTTTTACTCAATTCATTCACTTTATTGCTCAGAGTATAATAAATGAAAGCCACGGAAAGGATTATAGCAACTATAGAAATACTAATAACTACCTGCAAAAATCTTGTTTTTAGACTTTTAGGGTTTTTAATCACTGGTTTTTACCTCGTTATTTTGTATATTCCATTTCAATGATTCACTAAAGCCTCTTATTTAATTGATATATGTAGTAAAAATGTAGACTCTGGTTAAATAATTTATAGAAACAAATCAACAATAGAGAATATTTACAAAATATATGCCATTTTTTAAATTATAAAACTGATTTTTTTGGCATAAACTATGCAATGGTTATTTTGTTTTTATATAAATTAGCATTTGATTAGTGCTAAATTTTAATATTAAAGATTAAGAGGATTTGCTGTGAAGAAATCATTAGTTTTTTTGGTTTTTTTTATCCCCGTTCTTATTGTAGCCCAAAACCTACAATTACATTACGATTTTGGCAATGGTCGTAATTATGTGACTTCTACAATCGAAATGTTCAAACCTGATGAATATGGGGCGACTTTTTTCTTTTTTGATATGGATTACAATTATCAGGAAGGAGAGAAATCATCTTCTCTTGCTTATCTGGAAATTGCTAGATATGTCAGTATACCTATTAATAAATTTTCTGCTACTCTTCAATATAATGATGGGTTAACAGGAGAAGAATATACGGGTAGTTATCCTCTTGGTCCAGTTTGGCTGGGCGGTCTAAGTTATCCTATAAATCTTGGTTTTATTACTTTAAATACTGATATTTTATATAGAAAATCACGTGCTTCAGACGCTCCTGATGTCCAAATGACAATAGTTTGGAATAAGAATTTCTTTAATGATAAATTGACCTTTATAGGATTTTTTGATCTTTGGAGTCATGATAAAATAGAATCTGATGGTAAAAAAGCAGTTTTGTTAACAGAACCTCAACTCTGGTATAAACTGGGAAGTCATCTTTCAGTTGGTGGAGAAATTGAATTTAGTAAGAATTTCCCTTCTACAGATTCTACAAATGAAGATTTCGACATTATGCCTACTCTTGGTCTAAAGTGGCAATTTTAAAATATAAATATGGTTTTATCAACTTCAACTATTTTTTCTAGTACGTGACAATTATTTCTTATCCAATTTATTGGTTCCTTAAGAAAATCAAGAATTCATAGAGGTATCATCGTATTAGTAAAGTGTTTTTTTTTATTTATCAATTTTTGATAATAGATTATTAAACTCCAGTGTATCGGAAAGCAATTGGGTGTTTTCTTTTATTATAATAAATATACTTTCGGGTAGTTAAGCGGAATTCTGTTGTATGTTATTCTACTTCCATATTCGGTTTCTAAATATGATATAATGCAAGTTAGGATTTCCCGCTGAGCCTAAAAATGCCCCGCCCAACCGGGTAGTTATTGAAAACTTTGATGAATAATAGTAAACCCTTAATAAATTCACTCATTTTATTCAACTCAGATGATAGCCTGATTCTTAAATAAATTGTTAATGAAGAAGGTAATATAAATAAGGCATACCTCTTTATGCAATGATTGTTTGGTGGATTAATTAGTGCAGAAAAAAATTGATATTCCAGAAAAGCCTTGACAATTAATTTATATTCAGGTACTTTAATACCAGAATAGGGTTGTTTGAATAGTAAGACAAAGGAAATATATGGTACCTAGCATGAGAAAGTTTTCAGT
>CAZGMM010000106.1:0-8363 GCA_964526845.1 uncultured Halanaerobiales bacterium
CGCTGACATAGCAGGGATAATGTTTGTTTAGGGCTTTGGTTATGAATAATTGGGGATGATATATATTTTTTGTGCAGTCCGCCCAATAATCCAATAAAATTTTGGTTGATATGTATATTTATAAAGTATATTTATTTATATATAATAATATCATAGGATAAATAGTATATTTGAAGGTGAAAAAAATGAAAAAGTATAATGTCGGGATTATACGAGTACTTAGCACTGAAAATGAAGAAATCAAATATAAACATGGTAAAATCATAGAAAGATCATTTCCTATGTTTAAAACTAAAACTGCATGTATTGAAAACCAACCGGAAGGAATAAATAGTAAAGCAGCTCATGATAAAGCTGTTCCTAAGATCATTAATTTAGGATTAGAAATTTCCCAAGAAGTTGATGGGATTATTATTAGCTGTGCAGAAGATCCTGCTGTAAAGGAACTTGATGATAAACTTGATATTCCTGTAATTGGTCCTGGACGGGCAGCATCAGTTAATTCTATATTTTATGGAGAAAAAATTGCTGTTTTGTCATTATTAGAAGATATACCATCTATTTATAAAGATATTTTGAAGGATAAATTAATCGGTATTATATATAATCCTGAAATTAAAGAAAGTATGGATTTAGTTAATAAGAATAAATTAAATAAATTGATTGAAAAAGTTAATAATTTTGAGAGTAATTTTGATGTGCTTACATTATCCTGTACTGGTATGTCTACAGTCGGTGTCTCAGATATTTTAAGAAAAAATTTTAAGGTTCCTGTTATTGATCCATTGATTAGCGCTGGTCTATATATGTATTATTCTTTAAAGAAAGGGGGTATTTAATGATATTAAAACAAATACTAGAAATATTTGAGTTATTAGATAAGCCAAATTCTAACGGAGCAGAAATGGCAGATTTTTTAAAGGAAAGAGGAGCAGAGAATGTTTATGTCACTAGTATTCAGGGAAAAAATGGCTATACAGATGGAATAAAAATATATATAGCTGGTAAGAATGGCAAAAAAAATGGTGGTAATGCACCTACACTCGGAATCATTGGTAGACTAGGTGGTATTGGAGCTCGTCCGTTGGTTAAAGGGTTTGTTTCAGATGGAGATGGTGCCCTCACAGTGTTATCAGCAGCATTAAAATTAATTGAAATGAAAACAAAAGGAGACCAACTGGAAGGAGATATTATTATCACAACTCATATATGTCCTAACGCTCCTACTATTGAACATAAGCCGGTTCCTTTTATGGGTTCACCTATTGATATGCGTGCTATGAATGAACATGAGGTTTTACCTGAAATGGAGGCTATATTATCTGTTGATACTACTAAAGGTAATAAGATTGTGAATTCAAATGGTTTTGCTATTTCTCCTACAATAAAAGAAGGTTATATATTAAAAATCAGTGATGACTTATTAACAATAATGGAAAAGGTTACTGGTAACTTACCATTAACGATTCCGGTTAGCCAGCAGGATATAACTCCATATGGAAATGATTTATTCCATATTAACAGCTTATATCAACCTTCAACTGCTACTAAATCACCTTTAGTAGGGGTGGCCATTACAACTGAAGTACCAGTAGCCGGTTGTGCAAGTGGGGCAAGTCATTTTGGAGATATCGAGAAGGCGGGTAGATTTTTAATTGAAACAGCCAAAGCTTATGGTAATTTAGAATGTGAATTTTATGATCGGGCAGAATTTGAGAAGATATTAAAATTGTATGGGAAAATGAATCGCTTTCAAACGATGGGTATAAAATAGCGAATTTAAAGTAGGATTTTAAAAATTTAAAAGGAGGAAAAATTTTATGAGTAGAAGAGTATTAAGTACTGTTGTTGTTTTTATCCTATTATCTGCTTTAATGATTTTTACCACTGGAGTGATTGCTCAAAAAAACATAGTTGGAATGAGTCTAAATCAAGAAATCAGTACAATTGATCCCTCTAAAACAACCGACTGGACAGAATCAATGGTTATCGTAAATCTTTATGATTCTTTAGTTACTCCCAATCCAGATGGTACAATGGCCCCTTTGGTTGCAGAAGATTGGGATTATACAGAAGATGGCCTCGATTATACATTCGATATCAGGAAAGGAATTAAGTTTCACGATGGTAGTGAGTTAACTGCAGAAGATGTCAAGTTCTCTTTTGATAGGATGTTGGAATTAAAACAAGGTTATTCTTGGTTATGGTTAGATGTCATAAAAGAAGTAAAAGTAACTGATGATTATACTGTTCAAATAACTTTAAATAGACCCTATTCTCCTTTTGTTTCTACACTTCCTTGGTTGGCTATTTTAAATAAAGAGCAAGTAATGGCTAATGAAGTTGAAGGGGATATGGGACAGGATTGGTTATTAGATCATGATGCAGGTTCTGGAGCATATAAGTTTAAAAGTTGGGAAAGAGGGAATCAAATAGTTTTTGAAAAATTTGAAGATTATCACCAAGGCTGGCGAGATAATTCTATTGATGAAGTAAGGGCTAGAGTAATTTATTCAGATTCAACAGTTCTCTCCGAAATGAAAACAGGTAACCTCACTATTGCAGACCATTATAGAGCCTTAGAAACATATGATAGATTAGACAATTTAGAAGGAGTTAAAATTCAGAAGGCACAGTCAGGTGAAATTTTTTATCTGAAGATTAACACACAAAAACCTCCGGTTGATAATATTCATGTAAGGAAAGCTCTTTCTTGGGCTTTTGATTATGAGACTTTTAATACAAAAATAGAACCGGGAACTGAACAATCACGAGGACCAGTACCTAAAATTATTGCGGGACATAATCCGGATGTATTCCAATACCAAAAAAATTTAGAAAAAGCAAAAGAAGAACTTGCAAAAAGTGGATATGAACCTGGGGAATTAACTATTACTTATTGTTATGTTGAAGGTTTTGAAATGGAAAGAAAATTGGGTTTAATGTATCAAGCAGACCTTGCTAAAATCGGAATTAATCTTGAACTGCAACCTGAAACCTGGGGTAGAATAACTGATTTAGCTTCAAATGTAGAAAGCACCCCTCATATTACAGCAGTATTTAGTGCTGCCAATTATCCAGACCCTGATAACTATTTATATACAGCTTATCATTCTTCAGCATCTGGCACATGGATGTCAATGGAATGGTTACAGAATGAAGAAATAGATAAAATGATTATGGAAGCGAGAAGAACACTTGAGAAAGAAAAAAGAAACGAAATTTACTATGAAATCCAAGATAAAATTGCTGACTTAGCACCAGATATATTTATCTACTCATTACTTAAAAGATATGGTATGCAGGAATATCTAAAGGGTTTTGAATTTGTACCTGTTATGTCTTTTGAGTATGATTTCCACAAATTATACTTTGAAGAATAATTAATAGTTAAAATATTGTTTTCTTGAAGTCAGACCGGCCTTTATTTAGGTCGGTCTGATAAAATTAATTAAGAATAAGGGGAGGTTTAAATGAAGTATTTCGGTTATTTATTGAAAAGAATTGCATACTCATTAATAGTGCTTCTAGGACTTTCTATAATAATATTTTTCATTTCAAGAGTACTCCCCGGGGATCCAGCCAGAATGGCGTTAGGACCATATGCATCACAAGAACAGGTAAATATATTAAGAGAAAGTATGGGACTTGATAAATCTTTATTTGTTCAGTACTATACATATATTACCAGTCTTTTCAAAGGTGATTTTGGTATGTCCTTAATCACTAAAAGAAATGTATTACTTGATTTACAATACCACCTTCCTGCTACTCTAGAATTAATTTTCTTTACTATATTTTGGGTTGTCTTTTTTGGAATTCCGCTTGGGGTTATTACTGCTGCCAATAAAGATAGTACTTTAGATAATATCTTTAAAACTTTTTCATTTGCAGCTGTAGTTACACCTGGTTTTATAGTTGGTCTAGCATTTCAATTAATATTTGGTTATGGGTTAGATATCATGCCGATAACAGGGCGGCTTAGTTCTGCGTTGGCCAGTCCTCCTAATATTACCGGGCTTTTAGTATTTGACTCTTTTATTCAAGGTCAGTGGGATGTTTTCTTCAATGCTTTAAGACATATACTACTACCTTCTCTAGCTTTATCAATGGCTGGTATAGGTCAAGTCTCTAGGATAACAAGAGCTACTATGATTGAAATCGGTGAAAAGGATTATGTGGCTGTTATGCATTCATATGGAGTCCCAAAATCGATAGTCAACTTTATCTATATGCTAAAACCTTCCTTCATTCCAAGCCTTAATGTTATAGGGATGACTTTTGCTTCTTTATTAGGAAATGCTTTTTTAATAGAGATGGTTTTTGCTTGGCCTGGTATAGCAAAATATGGAATTAATGCTTTATTACGAACTGATATTAATGCATTGATGGGAGTTGTTTTGTTAATAGGGGCCTTTTTCTTATTAACTAATTTTATAGTTGATATTGTTATGGGGTTATTAGATCCAAGAATTAGTTTAATGGGAGGGGAGTAAATTGAAATTAAATATTATAGAAAATTTTCGGAAAAACTGGTATAAATTTTATCAAAACAAAACATCAGTTGTTGGTTTAATAATAGTAATAGCTATAGTTTTAATGGCAATATTTGCTCCTTATGTGACCCCTTATCCACAACAAGCAGGCGTATTTACAGATTTTAATAATACATTTAGGAGTCCCAGTTATAATTATATTTTTGGAACTGATGAGGTGGGTAGAGATGTATTTACTAGAATAATATTTGGTTTTAGGTTTTCTTTGATGTTAGCCGCAACAGTTCTTTTAATAGGGGTGCCTCTAGGAACCATATTAGGTATAATGGCTGGTTATTTTGGAGGCTGGGTAGAGATATTAATTATGAGATTTACTGATATGATGTTAAGTATTCCCCCCCTAGTTATGGCGCTTTCAATTAGTGCGGTATTATCACCGAATTTAAGGAATATGATGATTGCGCTAGCTGCTATTTGGTGGACCTGGTACACTAGATTAGTAAGATCTATTGTAGTTTCATTACGGAATGAAAATTTTGTTAAAGCATTAAAAATAATGGGAATTGGAGATTTCCATATTATGTTTGTTGAAATTTTACCTAACTGTGTTTCTCAGATCTTAGTAAAAATGACATTAGATATTGCTTTTATCATCCAATTAGGAGCAGGTTTGAGTTTTCTAGGGTTAGGTGCCCAACCTCCTACTCCAGCTTTAGGAACCATGATTTCTTATGGTACTACCCATCTACCAACTTTTTGGTGGTTGACAGTCTTTCCGGCTGTGGGAATATTATTTTTAGTATTTGGTTTTAACTGGTTGGCAGATGGTCTAAAGGATGTGCTTGATGTTGAAGTATAATAATTTATTAGAAATAAATGATTTATATGTGAATTTTGAAAGGTATGCAGGCAAAGCTGAAGTGTTAAATGGTGTAAACCTATCTGTCAATGCAAGTGAAAAGGTAGGCTTAGTAGGTGAAAGTGGTTGTGGCAAATCTTTAACAGTAAAGACTATCATGAACTTATTACCTGAAAAAAGAATAGAAGTAGAAGGTAGTATTAAATATAAGGGAAAGGATATCTTGAATTTATCACATGAATCTAGAAAAAAGATCATTGGAAAAGAGGTAGTAATGATATTCCAAGATCCTATGTCCTCTTTAAATCCGGTTTTCAAAGTTGGCCAACAAATGGAAGAAAACTTATGGTGGAATCATTACATGGATGCTAAACCATCTTCTTTTTTAAAGAGAAGGTTGAAAAAAGAAAAGCGAGAGAAATTAAGAAATACGATAATAAAAACCCTAAATGAAGTTAGAATACCTGATACAGAACGCGTATTAAATAGTTATCCCTTCCAATTAAGTGGTGGCATGAGACAGAGAATATTAATTGCAATGGCTTTGGCCGCTGAACCTACTCTTCTTTTGGCTGATGAACCGGGTACTGCACTTGATGTAACTACACAAAAACAGATAATCTCATTATTAAATGAATTAGTTGATAAAAAAGATCTGGCAATTTTGATGATTACCCATAATCTGGGATTAATTCGAGAGACTACACATCGGGTATATATAATGTACGGAGGCAATATTGTAGAAAGCGCTAAAACAAAAGAAATATTTAATAATCCTTTACACCCATATACTGAGGGATTATTAGCTTCTGTGCCAAAATTAACAGCCGAGGGAGTCGGAGAAGGAATTGAAGGCACAGTTCCAAATTACTTAAATATTGGTACAAATTGTAGGTTCGAACCCCGCTGTAAATATGCTACAAAAAGATGCAAAAATGAAAAACCCAAGATGTTTGAAATAAAGCCAGAACATTTTGTCGCTTGTTTTAACCCCTTAGAAAGGGGGAGATAAGCATGACTGATTCATTAATTGAAGTAAATAATTTAAAAAAATATTTTACTATTAAAAAAGGAATGTTTATAAGTTCTGAAACTACTGTCAAAGCAATTAATGATATTACATTTAATATAAAAAAAGGAGAAACTTTTGGACTTGTAGGGGAATCGGGTTCAGGTAAAAGCACAGTAGGAAATTGTATAACTGGTTTATATAAACCAACTTCAGGAGAGATAATTTATAAAGGTCTAAGAATTGATAATGTACCCCTGCAAAAGAAAAATAAAAATAAAGCTAGAGAGGGCATTCAAATGGTTTTTCAAGATCCTACATCATCTTTAAATCCAAGAAGGACTATTAGGCAAATTTTAAAGCTTCCTCTTAAAAAATATTATAATTTAAAGGATAGAAGTGAAATTGATAAAGAAATTTATTCTTTAGCGGAAAAAGTAGAGTTAACATCAGAAAATATAGATAAATATCCGAGGTCTTTAAGTGGTGGACAAAAACAGAGAGTAGCCATAGCAAGGGCATTAGCCTGTAATCCTGATTTTATAGTATTAGATGAGCCCACATCTGCTTTAGACGTATCAGTACAGGCTAAAGTTATAAATATTTTAGATCATTTAAAAACAAAGATGAATTTATCCTATTTATTTATTACTCATGATTTGAGTCTAATGAGAAATATTGCAAACAGGACAGCTGTAATGTATTTGGGTCAGATATTTGAACTAGCAGAAAATACAGAACTTTTTCATAATCCTAGACACCCATATACGAGAACATTATTAAGTGCAATTCCAGTGGTTACAGAAGAGGAAGAAAAAATAAGGCCTAAAGATATTGAAGTACAGGGAGAAATTCCCAGTGCTTCTGATATACCCAAAGGATGTAGTTTCCATAATAGATGTAGTAAGGCTTTTGATCTTTGTTATGAAAACGAACCTGATATGATTGAAATAAGTCCGGGTCACAAAGTGAAATGTCATTTATATAAATAGATGGGGTGAGGTTTAAATTGGAAAAATTAATAAAGGTAGGCCTTATACAATTTGAAAGTTTGGTGGCAGATATTGAAGAAAATAAAAATAAGTCATTTAAATTAATGGATAAAACAGTTAAATTAGGGGCAAAAATAATTTGTTTTCCTGAGATGTTTAATACAGGATATAATCTAGATTTATTGGGAAATGATATTTATAATTTGGCAGTCACAAAAAATAGTGAATATATAAAAGAATATTGTCAGTATGCTAAAAATAATAATGTTCATATAATATTACCATTAACTATTAAAGATGAAAGAGAAAATATTTTCAACTCGGCTCTTATGATAGATAATAAAGGGAAAATAAAAGGGGAATATGATAAAACACATCTTTTTTTACATGAAAAAAAGTATTATCAAGCTGGTAATAAATTTACAATCTTTAATGTAAATACTATAAAGATTGGTATATTAATATGCTATGATTTGGGTTTTCCAGAAGCAGCTCGGTATTTAACATTAAAAGGTGCCGATATTATTTTTGTACCCTCTGCCTGGAGAATTCAGGACTATGATATTTGGGATCTAAATACTCGCCAGAGAGCATTAGAAAACAATATTTTTATAGTAGGGGTAAATAGAGTTGGGAAAGAGGATGCCCTTCATTTATTTGGAAATAGTAGAATTATTGATCCCAATGGCGAAATTATGAGGGAAGCTCCCAGAGATGAAGAAACAATTATTGTAAAAGAATTAGATTTATCTAAAATATCGAGATATAGGAACTATTATCAATATTTAAAGGCAAGGCGTAATGATTTATATGGGGATTTTAACTAGATAATTTGCTGTTTATAAAAACTGCTATTATTAAGGGTGTGATTTTTTTTATTTTGTTTGGAATATTGTGAAAAAAATATATATTTAAACAAAAAACTCACCTCATAAAATTGAGGTGAGTTTGTTAATTAAGGAAATTTCATATAAATGAGCCTTGATTTAACAGTATTAATAATAATA
>CAZGMM010000107.1:0-8303 GCA_964526845.1 uncultured Halanaerobiales bacterium
CTTAAATTAAAGATAATAAATGATAAACTTTGAGCCTCTAATATATGGGGCTTTTTTATTACTTTCAAACAAAAAAATATAAAAAATCCTTGCATTATAATACGATATTATGTATAATTATTTAAAATTAATTAAGTAAATCTGTGGAAAGGGAGAGTAAAAGAAATAACTGACTAAGCGAGATGGGGTTGGTGTAAGCCCATCCGGTTATTACTTTGAACCGCACCTGGGAGGAGTTGTTCTGAATAAAAAGTAGGAACAGACGTATGATTAACGTTAAAAAATCATGAGAGTGGTCAAGGTTTGTAGACAAATCAGAGTGGTACCGCGGATAAAAGTCCGTCTCTACTAAAGAAATTAGTAGGGATGGGCTTTTTTTAATTTGAAAGAAGGAGTAAATAATATGAAAAAATTTTCACGCCTCCGACCTAGATAAAATAATTTGTTAATCAGAGGACAATCATATAATTTTTAAACCAAAATATAAAGGGAGGCATAAAAATGTATAAAAATAATAAAAAGATTGAAAAAATATTACTTGCTTATTCAGGTGGTTTAGATACTTCTGTATCAATTAAATGGTTAAAGGAAAAGTTTGCGGCTGAAGTGATAACTTATACGGCTGATCTAGGTCAAAAACAGGACTGGAAAAAGGTAAAAGAAAAAGCCTTAGCCACAGGAGCCAGTAAAGCATATATAGATAACCTTGAAAAAGAATTTGTTGATAATTATGTAATTAAAGGGCTAAAAGCAAATGCACTTTATGAAAATAAATATCCCCTGGCAACTGCCTTAGGTAGACCTTTAATTGTAGAAAAAATGGTTGATATTGCTAAAAAAGAGAATGTCGATGCTTTGGCCCACGGTTGTACTGGTAAAGGAAATGACCAGGTTAGGTTTGAAGTGGGTTTTAAAGCCTTAGCACCTGAACTTGAAGTTATTGCTCCTTTAAGAGACTGGGAGTTTAAAAGTAGGGAAGAAGAGATAGAATATGCTAAAGAAAACCAAATACCGGTCGATGCTACCAAAAGCAGTCCTTATAGTATCGATCAAAATCTCTGGGGAGTTAGTATTGAATGCGGCTTATTAGAAGATCCCTGGAATGAACCACCGGCTGATGCCTATTTATGGACTGAAGATCCCCATGAATCTCCTGATAATGAGTTGAAACTGGAAATAGAGTTTAAAAAAGGTAAACCTATTTCACTTAATGGAACTATTATGGATACTAAAGATATTATTAAAAAATTGAATGAAATAGGCGGCCATTATGGGATTGGTAGGATAGATCTAGTCGAAAACAGATTGGTTGGAATTAAATCTCATGAAATTTATGAAACGCCTGCTGCTGAAATTCTGATTAAAGCACATATAGCTTTAGAAGAACTAACCCTGGATAAAGAAACCAAGCAGTTTAAAAATATGATTGAGAACAAGTATGCCAGTCTAACATATAATGGTCTTTGGTTCTCCCCCCTTAAAAAGCATCTTGATAAATTTATTGAAGAAACTCAGCAGAATGTTTCCGGGACTATTAAATTGAAACTATATAAGGGGAGTTGTACCGTCATTGGTAGGAAATCGCCCTACTCATTATATAATTATGGCTTAGCCACTTATGACCAAAATGACCAATTTGACCACAGCTCAGCGCAAGGTTTTATAAATCTCTGGGCTTTACCGTTAAAGATTGCTAATAATGTCGATGTTTATACAGAAAAAAATAGTAAGGAGGCAGTTAAATGAAAATCTGGGGAGGAAGATTTGATAAAAGCACCACTTTAAAAATGGATAAATTTAATAGTTCATTACCTTTTGATATCAGATTATTACCCTATGATATTCAAGGCAGTATCGTTCACGTAAAAATGTTAGCCAAACAAAATATAATAAAAGAGGAAGAAAAAGAAGCAATAATAAAGGGTTTAAAAGAAATTGAAGCTGAAATAGAAGAGGAAATTTCAAATAATCAATTCGATTATTATGAAACAGAAGATATACATTCTTTAATTGAAAAGCGGTTGACCGAGAAGATAGGGTCAACCGCTGGTAGAATGCATACCGGTCGGAGTAGAAATGATCAGGTGAATTTGGACTTAAAATTATACTTAAAAGAAAGGACTGGGAAAATAAAAGCGTTTTTACTTAACTTAATGGAAACCTTGGTTAATATGGCAGAGAATAATTATGATGTAATAATGCCGGGTTATACTCACCTCCAAAGGGCCCAGCCCATAACTTTTGGACACCATATATTGGCCTATTTCTACAAGTTTAAAAGAGATCTGCAAAGATTAGAGAATTATACTAAAAGATTAAATATTTCACCTTTGGGTTCGGGGGCACTAGCGGGCAGTAATTTTAATTTAGACCAGAAATTTACGGCTGAACAACTCGGCTTTGCAGGGATATATGAAAACTCACTTGATGGAGTAAGTGATAGGGATTATGTCTTAGAATTTGAGTATATTACAGCTAATATGATGGTTCATTTTAGTAATATAAGTGAAGAGATCATAATCTGGAATACTTCAGAATTTTCTTTTGTTGAATTAAGTGAGCAATATACAACCGGTAGTTCAATTATGCCGCAAAAGAAAAACCCCGATTTAGCTGAACTTACCAGGGGTAAATGTGGAAGAGTATTTGGTAACTTAATGCAGATGTTAACAGTTATGAAAGGATTACCCTTAGCTTATAATAAAGATCTCCAGGAAGATAAGGAAGGGCTTTTTGATACCTGTGATACTATATTGAGCATATTAGAAGTATATCCCGATATGATGAAGACCATGAAAATAAAAAAAGAGAAGTTAGAGAAAGCCGTTGAAAATGATTTTTTAATTTCGACAGATATGGCCGATTATCTGGCAAACAAAGATATTCCTTTTAGAAAAGCACATGAACTTGTAGGGAAAATAGTGAAATATGCAGAGCACAATAAAAAGAATTTAAAGGAACTTAAATTTGATGAGTATAAAAAAGTGCTGGGAGAGTATCATGAGTATATAGATAAAGATATATATAAGTTATTGAACTTAGAAGAATCAATAAAAAGTAAAAAAACAGCTGGAAGTCCTTCAAATAAAAGGGTTATGGAACAAATTAAGCAAGCTAGGAACTTTGTTAATTTAAAATCCTAAAAATCTAATTTTAAAAAAATTAAAAAACTCAGAAATAAATAAAGGATTTTTTGTTATAATCTTTAATAATATTAACTGTGTTGCTAAAATTTGATTGGGAGGTGAACTATATTTGGATGAGATACGGGATGAATTAATAAAATGCGGCACTACACTCTTCTCAAAAAAAGGATATAGGGACACCAAAGTAAAAGATGTCACAGATTTAGCATCAATTAGTGTTGGTACTTTTTATAATTATTTTGATTCCAAAGAAGAACTATTTCTAGATGTATACTTGCGTAAACATAACCGAGCCAAACAAGAACTTTTAGATTTTTTCAAAGAAGATAAACCACCTCTCAAGATAATTGATAAAGCAGTCCATAGGTTTTTAGATATGATGCAGTCGGATCCTATTTTAAGAGCTTTCTTTAATCCAAATATTCATAAAAAATATCGTCAGAGCCTCGATATCAAAAGGAAAAAGACCCATTTAAATTATGCTTATGATCTATTTGCTCCCCAGCTGGAAAAATGGCAGGATAGGGGAGAGATCAATGAAGAAGTAGACATCAAATTATTATTGGCTGTTTTTGATTCTATTTTTTATGTTCTATTACATAAGGAAGATATAGGTGAAGAATTTTTCCCGGAGATAGTTGATTTTTTGATTGATAGTGTACTGTGTAAAATGAACAAAAATTTTTACCAATAGATGAATGAATAATTTTTTTATTCATTCTAATCAGGCTTTTAGAAAGTTTGTAATATCCTTTTTTTACGTTACTCTATTGTCTTTCAAATTGGAGTTAATAAGCATTTAACACACTTGATTTAATAACTTAGATGTGATAGTATTTTATTGTTAAAATATTAAAAATTTTTTAATACGGTGTGAATGAATAAAGTATATATTCATTTCATTAAATTTAAAAAATTACTAATATTTTTAATAGTTCAGACAATTTTATTGATTTTAAGGTCTTTTTTTGATAACTTATATTTGTTAAAGTATAAAAATACATTTTTTTATAGAATAATTTACATAACAATAAATCACTTAAAATTGAGAATATTAAATGAGGGGGTGTTCTCAAAAAAATAAGTAGTATTAAAGTAGATTAAAGTAGTATGTATTTTAAAAATATGGAGGAGGAAAAATTTTAAATGAAAAGATCTAGTATTCTGATTTTAGTTTTAAGTATGGTTTTTGTTTTATCAATGTCAATAGGTGCTTTTGCACAGGTAAATAACCCTACTACTTTTACCAAGGTAAACATGGGTACTATTGACAGTTTGGATCCTCACTATGAATATGACAATGCAAGTGCAGAAATTTATGCTAACATCTATGAAAACCTGATTATGTTTGACGAAGGTGATGTTACTCAGTATAAGCCTATGATTGCAACTAAAGTACCTACTGTTAATAATGGTTTAGTTAAAGATAATGGTACTACTTATATCTTCCCAATTAGAGAAGGAGTTACATTCCACGAAGGCGGTACATTAACTGCAGAAGATGTTAAGTATAGTTTCATGAGAGGTTTAATCCATGACCGTAATGGTGGACCTTGGTGGATGCTTTATGGTCCCCTCTTTGATGCAGGTGGATTATCTGATATTACAAACGAAGTTGTAGGAGTAGAAGATCCATCTCAACTTACTGCTAAACAGTCCGCACAAGTTTTTGAAGTATTGGATAAAGCAATTGAAGTAGATGGAAATAATGTTATCTTCCACCTACCTAAACCTAATCCGACTTTCATGAGTGTTATTGTACATGATAACGGTTTGGGCGCAATTATGGATAAAGAATGGTGTATTGAACAGGGTGCCTGGGATGGAAGTCCTGAAACAATCGCAGAATATTATGATCCTGCTAAAGAAGAAGATCCACTTCACGAACAAACTAATGGTACCGGACCATTTATGCTAAACACTTGGGAAAAAGGTAAAAGAATTGCCCTAGATAGATTTGATGGCTACTGGAGAGAGCCCGCTCAACTTCAAAGAGTTATCATTAATTATATTGATGAATGGTCAACTCGTAAATTGATGCTGCAGCGTGGTGACGCTGATGTAGTTTACATGGATAAACAGTATCAAAGTCAGGTTCAAGACCTAGAAGGTGTAGAATTAATTACTGGCCTACCTAACCTCTATACAGGTTATGGACTGATGAACTGGACGATTGAAACAAAAGGTAATCCAGATGTACACAGTGGTCAATTAGATGGAAATGGTGTACCTTCTGATTTCTTTGCTGACATCCATGTAAGAAAAGCATTTAATTACTCAATGAATTATGAAGCATTTGTTCAAGATGTAATGGATGGAGACGGCCAACAAGCACGCGGTCCTATTCCAGAGCCTTTCTTAGGCTGGAGTGAAGATTCTTCTATCTATACCACAGATCTTGCCAAAGCTGAAGAAGAATTTAAAAAAGCTTTTGATGGCGAATTGTGGGAAAAAGGATTTGAAATCACAATATTATATAACTCAGGTAACAGTATGCGTAAAACTGCTACAGATATGTTGAAATATAATATTGAACAAATCAATTCTAATTTTAAAGTAAATACCCGTGGTATTCAGTGGGCCACTTACTTAGACAGAATGATTGCTGGTAAGTTTACTCTCGGTTTCATTGGATGGGGAGCAGACTATGCTGACCCTCATAACTTTACAGTTCCCTTTATGAGAACTGATGGTACATTTGGTGCCTTCAAAGGTGAAAATTATGCAACATGGGCTGCTGAAAATAATGTTGATGAGTTAGTCAATAAAGGTGTAGAAATCACAGAACGTGCAGAACGTGAAGAAATTTATAAAGAACTGCAACACATGACCTATGAATATGCTACTGACATGTATCTATATCAGCCAACTGCTCATATTCTAAAAAGAGAATGGGTAAAAGGTTGGTACTATGATCCAATTTTACATGATGGTATCTATTACTATAGTATATATAAGTCTGCAGAGTAACTAACTATACCAGTGTTAATTGTTTGTAAATAATGTCAGGAAGGGTTTTTACCCTTCCTGATATCTATTATTTTATAAAAGAAGGAGATTTGAAATGATATCATATATTGTAAGAAGAATACTGATACTTCCAATAATACTCATTGGAGTGACATTATTAGTTTTCAGTATGATTATGATGCTTAGTCCTTATCAAAGACTTAGTACTTACATAAAAGATCCCGCCCAATTAAAAAGTGTAGATGTAGATGTATTAGTAGCCAGACATGGACTTGATGATCCATGGTATCAGCAGTATGGGCGCTGGATTTCAGGAGTAGCAAGAGGTGATTTGGGGTGGTCAGAATCAGCAGGTGACCCGGTGGCAGAGGCCTTTTTAAGTAGATTTCCAGCCACAGCTGAGTTAGGTTTACTGGCCTTATTACCGGTGGTATTAGGAGGTATTATTTTAGGAGTTTTTGCTTCTGTACACCATAATGATTTTTGGGATCACGTGAGTAGAGTATTAGCGATAATTGGGTGGTCTGTTCCAACTTTTGTTTTTGGTTTAATAATGTTGATGATTTTTTACGGTCATTTAGGTTGGTTTCCACCTTCACGGCTCGATAGTTGGGCTTTAGAAATAGTGAATTCTTCAGGCTTCATAAATTATACTAATTTCTTTATTTTGGATGGACTTTTAAATGGTAATCTTGCTATTGTCGGTAATGCTATAAGACACTTGGTCGCACCTGTAATAACCATTTCTATTTTATGGTGGGCATTTATTATGAGAATTACTCGTTCCAGCATGCTCGAAATTTTAAGAAAAGACTATATCCGTACTGCTCGAGCAAAAGGCGTGACAGAAAATGTTGTTGTATATAAACATGCAGTCAGGAATGCCCTGATACCTGTAGTTACAGTAGCGGGTAGAATGGTATTAGGATTGTTGGGTGGACTAGTTATTACTGAAACCATTTTTAATATTGAAGGTCTTGGACAGTTTATGGCACAGGCAGCCCAACAGCTTGATTATCCTGCTGTTTTAGGAGGGACATTGTACTTTGGATTCCTTTTAATAATGATTAATCTATTTGTTGATGTTTCCTATGCTGTCATTGACCCTAGAATAAGATTGGAGTGATGTAATTGGAATGGCAAGAAGTAGTTCTCAGGCTATTTAAAAATAAAATTTCTTTAGTTGGTTTGCTTTTAATAATTGGTTTTGGACTGGTTGCAATTTTAGCACCATGGATAGCACCTCCAGCAGATCCCAGTGAGCCATATATGGTTCCAAGGGCAGGTTGGGGTTTTGAGCCCAAACCACCTAGCGAAGAACATATTTTTGGTACAGCAGAAGGACAATACGATATATTTTATGGTATAATATGGGGTACAAGAACAGCTTTTAGAATTGGTTTCATTATTGTTGGAATTAGTACTTTAATTGGAATAGTAGTTGGTACTTTGGCTGGTTTTTATGGGGGTTGGTTTGATGAGATAGTGATGAGGATAACAGATATCTTTATGGCTATCCCGTTTCTAATTGCTGCTATAGTTTTAACAACTATTCTAGGCCAGGGATTACGGAATGTGATGATTGCTCTTATTACCTTCGGGTGGATGAATACGGCCCGGCTAATGCGTTCCCAGGTGCTATCTGTTAAAGAAGAGGAATTTGTGATAGCAGCAGATGCATTAGGAGCAGGTGATGTGAGGATAATTTTTAAACATGTAATTTTAAATACTATTTTCCCTTTAGTAATTGAAGCCTCAATGAGAATGGGTTCTATGGTTATTACAGCTTCTACCTTGAGTTTCTTAGGAATTGGAGCACCGGAAGGTTATGCTGATTGGGGACAGATGATTTCATTTGCACGTAACTGGATTTTAGGAGGTCAAGGAAACGCTATTCAATATTGGTTTACAGTTGTAATTCCAGGTTCTGCAATAACCTTATTTTGCTTGTCCTGGAACTTAATTGGAGATGCATTCCGTGACATCTTAGATCCTAAACTACAATAAAAAGAAGTAGGTGAATTTAGTTGGCGGAAAATAAACTTATTGATGTGAATAATCTAAAAACTTACTTTCATACAGAAGAAGGTACTGTAAAAGCAGTTGATGGAGTAAGTTTCGAAATATATCCAGGTGAAACTCTCGGTATAGTAGGTGAGTCCGGCTGTGGTAAGAGTGTTACCTCAC
>CAZGMM010000108.1:0-2607 GCA_964526845.1 uncultured Halanaerobiales bacterium
ATGTACCTGGTACTAGAGGCAGCTTTATGGTTGTAACTGATACCTTTGGACTACCAAAAGGTGCACCCCATCCTGAAGGAGCTAAAGCATGGTTAAAGACTGTAGCTTCTAAAGAAGGACAGGATACATTTAATCCTATCAAGGGATCAATTCCGGCCCGTATAGACGCCGATAAGAGTAAATATGATCCTTATCTAACCGATTCTATGGAAGACTTTGCAACAGTTACCTTGACTCCTTCAATTGCACATGGTTCAGCAGCACCTGAAGGCTTTGTAACTGCTCTCAATGATATCATTAACTCCTTTATCACAACCGGTGATGTCGACCAAGCCCAACAAAGAATTAAAGATGCTGCCAGTGAATATCTAGATATTTAAGTACTTAAAAAGCCCCCTGTATGTGGGGGGCTTTCTTATTTCATGGAGGTGATTTTAAATGAAGCAGAAAACGAAGAACTTACTCATTTCTCTGGGACTCCTTTCCCCCTCAATCGTCCTGGTGGGTGTTTTTGTTTACGGCTTTATAGCACGGACCGTTCAGATTTCTTTTTTAAATTGGAATACATTTTCTAAATTATTGCGGGCTGAAAAAAACTATGTGGGATTAAAAAATTATTTAAACCTTTTTATGGATCCTAGATTTCAGACCGATCTCTGGAATACCCTCTTTTTTACTGGTTTCTTTATTATTGGATCTTTAACTATCGGTATTCTTTTATCAATTTTATTAAATGGCAGACCAAAAGGTGGATATATTTTTCAAAATATTTACCTGTTCCCCATGGCTATCTCTTTTGTAGTTACCGGTACTGTTTGGCGCTGGATATTTTCTCCGGGCACTTTACCCAATAATCCCTATGGTATAAACTTACTATTTGAAAAACTCGGTCTTACTTCGCTGCAGTGGAGATGGTTTACAAGTACAGAAAGTATTTTCTTTTTTAATATAGCCCTTATCCCCGTAATAATTGCGGCGATCTGGCAGTTTTCCGGCTATACAATGGCCATGTGGTTGGCGGGATTAAGAGGTATGGATGAACAATTAATCGAAGCTGCTAAAATTGATGGAGCAACACCCTGGCAGATATTTAGATATATCCTCTTCCCTATTCAAAAACCGATCACCCTTTCGGCCGTGATTATCTTGGCTCACGTCTCATTAAAAGCATTTGCCTTAATCTATTCCATGACAGGCAGTGGCCCCAATAATGTTACCGATATTCCGGCTGTATATATGTTTGAGGCCACCTTTAGATCAAATAGGTATTCAACCGGTTCAAGTATAGCTATAATATTATTAATCTTAGTTGGATTATTGATTATACCTTATCTGGTCAATAGTTTTAGAGAGGAGTCCTAAATCATGTTTGCTAAAATGAAATCTAAAAAAGCTCTAATATATCTTGTCTTAATATTATTTGCTCTCTTCTTCCTGCTGCCTATGTACGTATTGATAATTACAAGCTTTAAAAGCTTTTCTGAAGTTTCTGTCAAAACCATGTGGGACTTACCTCAGCAGATGTCCTTAAATGGGTTTATAACTGCCTTAAATAAGTTGGCACCTAACTTATTGAACAGTTTTTACTTAGTTATACCTGCTACCCTGATCTCAGCCATGTTAGGTTCAATAAATGGTTATGTCCTCTCCCACTGGAAGTTTAAAGGGGCAGATACACTTTTCGCTGTCTTATTATTTGGGATGTTTATCCCCTATCAATCTGTATTATTCCCTTTAGTTAGATTTTTACAGTCAATCGGTCTTTATGGTTCGATACCTGGACTTATCCTTGTCCATATAGTTTATGGTATCCCTATCACTACCTTAATGTTTAGAAATTATTATACAGAAGTACCCAAGGCCTTAACCGAAGCAGCCAAAGTAGATGGGGCTAATATTATTAGTATTTATAGACATATCTTTTTACCGATCTCTATCCCCTCTTTTGTTGTCGTATTTATCTGGCAGTTTACAAACATCTGGAATGAATTCCTCTTTGCGGTTACAGTAACCAGCAAACCGGAAAATCAACCGATTACAGTTGCTTTAACTAATCTGGCCGGTAGTCAGGTGGTAGAATGGAATATTCAAATGAGTGGGGCAATAATCACAGCTCTGCCTACTCTTATTGTATATATCATCTTCGGCAGATACTTTATTGAAGGCCTTTTATCCGGTTCGGTTAAAGGTTAAATAAAAAAATGGAGTGATAATCATGAAAGAACTAAACTGGGGTATTATGAGTACGGCCAGTATAGCCAGAAAGCATATTATACCGGCGATATCAGAGGTGGAAAATAATGTTGTAAAGGCAATTGCAAGCAGAAGTTATGAAAAAGCAAGCGATATGGCTGACAATTTTAATATTGAAAGGGTCTATGATGACTATGAGGATCTAATAAATGATAAAGATTTAGATATAATCTATATACCCTTACCAAATACCCTACATAAAAAATGGGTTTTAAAAACATTAGAAAATAATAAACATATTCTTTGTGAGAAACCGCTGGGTATAAATGCGGCCGAGGTTAGAGAAATGATCCAAAAAGCAGATCAAGAAAATTGTATATTAATAGAAGGATTTATGTATAGATATCAACCTTT
>CAZGMM010000108.1:2707-6241 GCA_964526845.1 uncultured Halanaerobiales bacterium
ATAAAGATTTTACTGCCCTAGGAAGTAAAGGTAAAGTAATTGTAGATGATTTATTTGAATGGTTTCCTGAAGAAAAAAGAGCTATAGAACTTATTACAGATGAACAATATGAAAAATTTTATTTTAAACCTAAAAACCCTTATGTTTTAGAAATTGCAGGAATATATAATCATATTATTAACAGTAAAGAATTACCAGCTAAACTATCAACTTCCCTGGATAATATTATTATTATTGATCATCTATTTGAATCTGCTCAAAAGAATCAACCTATTAAATTATAAAGGGGAAGGAAATTCCTTTGCCCTTTATTTTTTTATTTAAATTGAATAATTTTGCAAAATAAAGTATAATTATGTTAGGAATTAGAAATTACATATCCTTGTTTTGCTTTTACTTTTCCCATATTTTTTATCTTTTTTTGAAAAGTTACTTCACCTTTCTTATCTTTTCTCTCATAAGCATTTTGCATTCCCCTTATAAATTATCAACCCTTCTCACAATCTAAAAGTGCCTTTTTTTATTAAATTATCTTATCTAATCCTATATTGTTTTTGATTAGGAAGGAGGCCTAGCCTTATTATCTTCTTATTTGTCTTATTTTAAATAAAAAGGGGGAATATCTATGCTTAATAATAAGAAGATGTTGTTAGTATTGTTTATCATTACATCATTAATACTTAGCTTCTCTTTCACAATATATGCACAACAGGAAGTAGAGATCTTTAGCTGGTGGACCGGTGGTGGTGAAGAGGAAGGTTTAATGGCGCTTTTTGAACTTTTCAATGAAAACTATCCAGATATTGAAATTATCAATGCAACAGTAGCAGGAGGAGCAGGTACAAATGCTAAGGCTGTTTTGAAAACAAGGATGGTTGGTGGTAATCCTCCCGATTCCTTCCAGGTCCATGGTGGGGCTGAATTGATCGACACTTATGTCAAGACCGATATGATGGAACCGATAACTGATTTATTAGAAGAATGGAAGGTCAAGGATAAGTTTAATGAACAGATTTTAGATATGTGTAGTTATGAAGGTGAAATTTACTCTATTCCTGTTAATGTACACCGCGGTAATGTATTGTTTTATAATAAGGCATTACTTGCAGAACTTGATATCATTGAGGGCCTTATTGGTTTACAAGATTTTATTGATACTTGTCAGAAAATAAAAGAAAAAGGTGTTACTCCTCTTGCTTTAGGAGATAAAAACAAATGGACAGCTACTCACCTATTTGAAACAGTTTTATTACAAACATTAGGAGGAGTAGACTATAATGGTTTATGGGATGGAAGTACCTCATTTGAAGACCCTGATGTTAAACAGGCTCTCAACTACTTTAAAAAACTAATGACCTATGTAAATGAGGATCATGCGGCCTTAACCTGGCAGGATGCAACCCGGAGAGTTTATGATGGTGAAGCAGCCTATACTTTAATGGGTGATTGGGCCGAAGGTTATCTAAAAACTCTGGGCTGGACTCCTGGTAAAGACTTTGGTTGGCAATTTATTGGGGGATCAAAAAAATTTATGGTCATTACAGATACATTCGGTCTCCCCAAAGGAGCTCCTCATCCAGAAGGGGCCAAAGCCTGGTTAAAAACTGTGGCTTCTGTGGAAGGACAGGATACTTTTAATCCAATAAAAGGTTCTATTCCAGCTAGAATAGATGCTGACAAGAGTAAATATGATCCATATCTAACTGAATGTATAGAAGATTTTGCGGGAATTGTTGTAATATTAAGTCCCTCCATTGCCCATGGATCGGCCGCTCCAGAAGGATTTGTTACCGCCTTAAATGACATCATTAACTCATTTATTACCACAGGCGATGTAGATGAAGCTCATCAAAGAATCGTTAAAGCAGCTGCAGAATACTTATAAATTATGAAGATAACTAAATATCACTAAAAAACCGGTAGGTTTTACCCTACCGGTTATTTTTTAGATTATTTTTTTTATAAAATTAGATCAGGAATTCACCATCTTCATAAATTAGTTCACCATCTGCAAAGATCTGACCACCATCGGTCATATCACAGAGCATATCCCAGTGAATTGTAGATTCATTTTCACCTTTGGTTTCAGGATAACTTCTACCTAAGGCAAGATGAACTGTGCCACCGATCTTTTCATCAAAAAGCATGTTCCGGCTGAACTGTTTTATTCCGTGGTTACAACCAATTGCCACTTCTCCTAAGTAGCGAGAACCTTCATCTGTATCTAAGAGGGTATGGAGTAGTTCTTCTCCTTTTTCAGCAGAGGCTTCTACAACCTTACCATTTTCAAAGGTTAATCTAATATCCTCTATTTCTTTCCCCTGGAAGATTCCGGGGTAAGAAAATCTTATATGTCCTTCGGCTGAATCTTCTACCGGTCCGGTGAACACTTCACCACCTGGATAATTTTCTTGACCTTTATCAGGTATCCAGATTCTTCCTTCCACATTAAATTTAATATCAGTATCTTTTGATTTATAATGAAGTTCTTTTACATCATTTAAATAATTGGCATATCCTTCCAGCTCTCTACCTAATTCCTGCCAGTAACCAACTGGGTCATCTTCATATAAGTGGCAGGCCTTATAAACAAAATCTTCATACTCATGTAAAGACATCTTTGCTTCCTGGGCATCGGCTGAAGTAGGGTATTGACAGATAGTCCAGTTTAAGTCACCCTCAGCTGCTCTTTTCATATGTATTTCCATTAATTCCCTATTAGCCAAGCTACGGGTTTTCATTTTCTCAGGATCAACATTTGTCATCCCTTTCGTATTATAATGAGCCAATATTGAAATTGAAGCATCAACATTTTCTACTACATACTTTTGGTAGGGTGATTGATAATCAAGTTGGTGTTCAGAAGCATATTCAAAGAATAATTCTTCTTGTCCCTCAAAAGTTGGTATAACTAAAGGGTGAGCACCTCTCTTGAGAGTTTTAATATATAAAGCTTTAATTAAAGGTTCAGCCACCATAGCTCCCTTAATTAAAACTTGATCCCTTTTTTTACATCTACAGAATAATCAACAAGTACATCGGCATACTTTTCTAAAATAGGATTTATCATTAATATCCCCCTTTATTTATTCCAAACTAATTGAGACATGGTCACCGCCATCATTGATATCAACTATTTTACCTCTGGTAGATTCATCATTAATAGCAGATAAGACTTCATCTAAATTTACATTTTGTTCTTCCATCTGCTGTTTTGCCTTTTTAGGCATAATTTTAAGTGCTGTTTTAGCTAATAACATAGGTATAGAAATATTAACCTTTTCTTGACCATTTTCTTCTACTAAAATTTTTATGAATTTAGGCTTTTTACCACTTGTTTCCGGTTTCTCAAATACTGTATCCCTTTTTTCGAGGGTTCCTAATAGTTCATTTGCTTCTTCAGCATCGATCGTTCCTTTTTCTAACATCTTTAAAATTTGTAATCTTTCTTCACTCACTTTTCATACCTCCTAATTATATTTCTCCAAGCTGTTCAACAGCTTCTGCTGCAGAAATTTCTCCGCTTTCTAAACG
>CAZGMM010000108.1:6341-8242 GCA_964526845.1 uncultured Halanaerobiales bacterium
GTAATGATCATATCATCACCACAGACCGGACAGTTACCTACTAAATTATGAATCACAATTTTTCCTCCTTTCTTAATATATTTTTAACTTCTACGTTACTTTCTATTCAATATTATATTATTAAACTTAATAAATGTCAAGTAAGATATTAATATTTTTAATAATTATATTAAAATATTTAATTTTTACTTCATTTTACCATAGTTTCCTCCCCCACCACTCACTATTTTTGCTTCACCGCGGCGGGCTAGATCAATTTTTTCAGCTAATTGGTCATTTAATATCTTTTTTAGCTCACTTATAGTAGTATCATGAATAACATCCATTTCAGTATCAAACTCTTGTAAAAGTTTTTGTAAAGTTTTTTTACCAATACCTGGTATATCCAGTAAGGGGATCTGATAAATATATTTACCCCTATGTTCAGGGTGTTTGATCTCTTGGTCAGAAATTTCTAATATTCTATCCTTAACCCCTTTAATTAATTCCTTACCACAGTTCGGACAGTCAGAATAGGGTTTTTCATCTGTAAATTTTTGTTGACAGGCCGGACAAAAGGATCGATGGTATTTACCCAATCTAGGATCTAAACCAAAATTAGAAACGACTCTCCTTTTATCTTTTCTTAATAAAGTCTTTTTAAATTCCTTAAAATTAAGTTCTTGCATTTTAAAAATATTATATTCCCGCGCTATTTTAGGAACTGAATGTGAATCAGAATTTGATAAAAAGGACTTCTCTTTTAACTCACTTAAACGGTCTGCCAAATCTGTATCTGCACTTAAACCCAATTCGATAGCAGGAATCTTATCCCATTCTTTTTTTGTGAAAACTTTTTGATAACTTTCAACTGCGTTACCATAAAAACTTTTATGGGGGGTAAAGGCATGGGCAATAACCATTATACCACCGGTAGCATCAATAATTTTTAGAATCTGAGAACCGGTTAGGCCTGTAACCTGGGAACTCAAATTCACATTTGTAATATACTGTTTCATAATGGTAGTAAATTCTTTGAGGTTATCTAAAAAGGGGAAATAGGCTAAGTAATGTACCATACCACCGTTAACTTCCCGGCTTTCCACTTCAGCTCCGGGAATAATTACAATCTCATCTTGAAAGTTAAAGCCTCCCCCGTCTATCTCTTTTATCTCTCCATTATTTAACATATCTTCAATATCAGCCTGAACCCGGGGAGAAGCACAGTCTATTATTCCGATTAAATCGAGTCCCTTTCTCTCAGAACTCTCCCTTACAATATTTTCAAAGGTTAAACTTTTGGAAGCGGTTATCTTGACCGGTTCACCGTTTTTAGAAGCCCCAATGTGGATGTGTAAATCAGCAAAGTATCTATTCATCTTTGACTTCCTTATTTAAATACCATAACAGTCCGATTATGGTCTTACTATCTTTAATTTTTCCGTTTAATATATTAGGAATGATTTCTTCTTCCTCTAACTCTACAATTTCTATATATTCACCTAAATCTAAGTTCTGTCCATAATGTTTTAAACCATCGGCAATAAATAGATGTAGTTTTTCACTACTATAACCCGGGGTGGTATAAAAATGAAATAGTTCTTTTATATCGGCTGGTCTAAAGCCGGTTTCTTCTTCTAATTCACGGGCTGCACACTTTTTTACATCCTCATCTTCTTCTAACTTACCGGCCGGTAGTTCTAAGACCACTTCATCTACAGCTATCCGGTACTGCTTAACCATCAAAATTTTACCCTCTTCAGTCACGGGCACAATTGCAACTCCCCCACTGTGTTCAACTACCTCACGATAAGTTTCATGATCATTATATAGTTTAACTTTGTCTTTTCTTAAGTTTAAGATTGAACCTTCATAAATATACTCGCTCTCTAGTATTTCTTCTTTATATTTATCCATAATTT
>CAZGMM010000109.1:0-8216 GCA_964526845.1 uncultured Halanaerobiales bacterium
CTCCTGTTAAAATTTTAGATAATTATGTTACAAAGTAATTTTTATTGGTTAAGGGGTATATCTTTTCTACGGATAAGCTTTTTGGAGATTATTATTTCGACAACTGAAAACTTTGCACATAATTATCGGTTAATAAGGAATATTTTTAATTTTAATTTGTATACTATTATAATTATTCATAGAATGCTATGTTCCTTTTTAAATAATATATTTTTAATCATGATGACTGATTAAAGTCTTTATTTGAACTATATCAATGTGAACTAGCAATAGATTTGTATAAAAAACCCTGTCATAAATAACAGGGCAACGAGTACAATTATTTAATTTTATCTAATATTATCTTTCTTTAATTAGATCTTTTTATTTAGATGGTCCATTCATTATGAATAAGGCCGGTTAGCATCCATTCACCCTCATAATATTCAAATACTAAACGAAGGCTCTGCCAGTCCATACCTGAATACTTTTTTCCTCTCCCGGTAAATAATATTCAACTATAATAGGATTTTTATATACTTCAAACTGGTTTTCACACATATTACTCTGACTCAAAACTTCATTATAGCCTACTTCTTCCGCTTGCTTAAAAACTTTTGAATATATAAATTCCTGTTAATATTTACTGGGAGTAAGTCTGATAGGTTCACCACTACCATCATAATTCCCCCAAAGATAAATATTATTGTCTTGAAAAAAATCATCTACTTTTTCTTTACCAAAAACTATATCATTTTTTATAGAAACATAAGTATAGGGTGTAAATCTTACCCCTTTATCGGGGTGAACATATTCTGAAAGTGTTTCAAAGTCTTTTGATGCAATGGTTTTAATTACTTTTTCAGCTCTTTTTGCAATAAAATCTTTGGCCTTTTCAGATTGAATAATCTCTTTTTTATCATTAAAAGATTGAACCGCAATAGCTCTCTTCGTATTTAATAAAAGAACAGCTAGTTCTCCATAAGATACTTCCTTATTGGGAGCGAAAATTCCCGGTGCTCTTCCTTTGGCAATGCCTTTTCTATAAGCCAAAATGATATTTTTTTTATTTTTCTTATCTATTTTAGCTCTATCAGAATAGATAAACATATTAATATCTGGAATATTAGATAAGCTTTGTCCTTTTTGTTCAGCCCAGATTTTTACAAGCTCACTTATAATAGCTTCTCTTGAAATATTAAGAATGGGAACATTATAATTTTTATCAATAACTTCTTTGACAAGATATTGAAAATCCTTTATTGAAATGGGTTGATCATAATCTTTATTTTTAAATACTTTTTCCACATTATAATTATTTATAAGTTGTACTATTTGAGGTTTAGCCCAGTGGGCTTCGGCTGCTTTTATTGAGATTGGAGATAATATGAATAGAAAAATCATTGCTAAAATTATAGAAAAAGTTAACTTCCTCATTATTATCACACTCTCATATATTTATATTCGCTTCACAAATATATTAGTATGTTTTCTAATTAAATTTCAATTTTACACTAATTAGAAACATAGTCTTTATTAAAATAAATTGAGAATAAAAATCCTCAGATTTAATTCAGCTGAGGATATTAAAAAAATCTATATTTCTCTAAAAAAATGAGAATCATAAATAAAAACAAAGTATAATAATTTATTCAACAATAAATTTCTTATCAATAATAACTAAAAAAATAAGACCAAAGACAGTTGCAAAACCTGCAAGAAGGAAGGCAAAGTTAAACGAACCGGTAAGATCTAGCAACCAAGAACCAATAAGACTGGTTATAGCTCCTAGGCCAAAGGCACTAAATACCAGTCCATAATTCATGCCCAAATGCTTGGTTCCAGAAATCGAGGCTACCACAACCGGAAAAAGTGCAAATGTACTGGCATATCCTAATCCCAATAAAAGCGAACAGATAAAAAGCAGAATTGGTGTTGTAGCGACCCAGGGAAAAACCAGAAAAACTATTGCTTGAATAGTATAAACAAAAATCATAACTCTAATAGTACCCAATTTATCAGCTAACCAGCCCACGAAGGGTCGACCCAATCCATTGGCTAAAGAATAAAATGATACAGCCAAAGCTGCAAAGGTGGGTACTAAATTAAGTTCTATTTCCCCATAGGCTGTTAATAAGCCAATTGCTGTTAAACCGCCCCCTATAACAGCTGCTAAAGCTAACCACAACATATAAAACCGGGGAGTTTTAACAAATTCTTGGGGTGGAACATTTATATTCTCTTCCGGATCTGAATTCTCATCAGTATTATTATCATTCTCTGTAGGTGGATCCCAATCTGCAGGTGGATTCCTAACCAGTCTTGCTCCTATCAGGGCAATTACTGTCACAAAAATACCTATTGCCAATAAAGTACCATCTACTCCCATCATCTTAATCATGCTTTTTTTAAGCGGAGCAAAGACTACAGCAGCTAGCCCAAAACCCATAACCGCGATAGAAACTGCAAAGCCAGGACGGTCTGCAAACCATTTGCGGGCAGTTGGAGCAATTGTAGAATAAGTAAGACCACAGGCTATACCTACTCCACCTCCGTAAGTTAAAGTAAGCCAGGCCGGAGATGAAAAATAACTCATTAAAGAAGCCAAACCATATCCTACAAAAAACAAGATGGCCCCTATCAAAGCAACTTTACGGGGGCCATATCTATCCTGTAGCCAGCCGGCCGGTATCATTGCTACTGAAAAGACAATTATCATTACAGTAAATGGTAAATTTGCCTGAGCTGTAGTCCAACCCCAGTTTTCCACCAGGGGAAGTACGAAGGATCCCCAGGCATAACTCATACCTCCCATTAATGATAAAAGGAAGCCGCCTAATAAAACTATCCATCTTTTCCTTTTTAGTTTGTCAGTAACTTCCTGATTATTTCTGCTCATGATATACCTCCAAGATTTTATTATTCCTAGAAAGGTCTTTCAAATAAATAAGGGATTTAAATATTCTTTTATATTCTGCTTTAAAGTTGAAAAAATATAATATATATTACATATTTATACGTCAGCGTTAAGTTATCCTGCTAGAAATAAAAAGTAATTCAAAAATATATAAAAAGACAAACCTCATGGTAGATCTGGTAACAATTTTTTAAAAAATTAGATATTAATTTTCTTATCTAAAAATTGATAAATTTCATGAGCTGAGGGAGGACAACCTTTGATATTTTTATCAGCACCTATACAACAGTTGCCAATCCCAATCCCTTTTATTTTTTGCCCCTGGTAACCCTGACCTATTTTAATAGAATCAGAAATTTCATTTAATTGTCCTTTTTCATTAATTCTTTTTAGGGCATGAATTAAACTACCATAACAAGCCGAACAGACATCTTTGGCCTCTATCTTTTCTGTTAGTTTCTTTACTTTGTAGGAAGTATAATTAATATATTTAGCCTGATCTTTATTGAGTTCAATTATTTCAGCCTTCTTTAAATCCTTATCGCTTATCCCGATTTGTTTAGCTATTTTTATATAATCAATCTCTTCTTGAGAATAGCCTAATAACTCAGCTGCATAACTATCAATTAATACCGGATCTTGACCAGCAATTAATCGGTTCATTTTGACTGGATTACCACCTTCTTCAAAATCTAAATCTCCATAAATACCATCTACTATTATTAAATCCTGTTTTAGAATTTTATTTAAATATGCTATAGGTTTGTGTAATCCCTGACGGTGGAATTTTCTCTTTTCACTATTTGAAATACAACCTTTTAAATTTTTTAGAGCACAGGTTATGGTTGTTTGACAGTGACCTTTTAGAACGGGAAGATTTATAATATAATCTGCTTTCAATGCAGTTTCTGCCAACTCTATCTCCATATCTTTATATCTTTTAGTAACATAATTATCATTTTGTAAGTTATATAATGGTACTTCATAGCTTTGAGATATGTCTTCATATCCACAGTATTGAAAAACTTGCTGTGTGTCTGCTCCCACCCATGATCCTTCCATTATAATCAAATTATCAAATCCATAATCCTGCAAGTACTCAATTATCCCTTCAACTATTTTGGGATCGGTGGTAGCACCATCTTTTGATTTTGAGGCTTTAATCAGATTGGGTTTAAGAGCAATCAACTGCTTTTTATTTATTTCATCTTCAATTTTTATTTCTCTCAATATTTCTTTTACCATTTCTTTAGCCTGGTCTCCATAGTTTACAAAGATTTGATTGGGCTTCATATTATTAATCACCTCAATTCATTTATATATATTATTCAAAAATTTTCTTCTTAATATATGAACTTAAAAACGAGAAAATTAACTGCCGAGTATATTTACATTTGACAGAGAATAAACAAAATCATATAATTTAGTTGACATATGTTCATAATTAAATTCTGTATTCAATTCTCTAAAAAAAGGAGCAGTAAAATAAAATGAGTACATATATATTAGCTATAATTATTCTATTAATCGCAGTTTCAATGGCTATGGTTGGTAAGGGAGGCGGCAATTTTTATATATTAGCAATGATAACCGCTGGTATCTCTATGCACTATGCTGCTACTACTTCCCAACTAATAATGATGGCCACTGCTGGAATTTCAATGATAATATTTAATAAAAATAGAAGGGTTGATTGGAAACTAGCTCTAATTATAGATCCTGCTACAGATATCATGGCTTTTGTAGGTGGTTATCTAGCAGGAGGATTTGAAGGATATATATTAAAGTTGATGTTTGCATTTTCATTAATAGTTGTCACAGTTTTTATGTTTGTCCCTGTTAAGAACAAAAAAATAAATGATTCAGATCGTTTTGGCTTCTGGAAAAGAAAATTCGGTAATCATAATTATGTTGTTAATCTTTGGTTAACTATACCTGTTACCGCTATAGTAGGCTTTTTTGCAGGCGCGATAGGAATATCGGGCGGCTCTTTTAAAATACCTTTAATGGTCTTAGCAGGAGGGGTTCCTATTGAAGTAGCGGTGGGAACTTCCTCTGCCATGGTGGCTGTAACAGCTTTAATGGGATTTATTGGTCACGGCTTACAGGGAGATATAAATCTTACGTTAGCAATACCACTGGTAATAACCGCTGTTGTAGGAGGACTAATTGGAAGCAAATGTGCTATTAAATCAAAACCTGCAAATTTAAAAATAATTTTTTCTATCATAAATATCACTGCAGCTATCTTTATGATCATCAATATTTCAATGTGACTTTTTATCGTATAATTATTAAACTTTCTATTTAGCTCATTCTCATTATATAATAATACTCTTAAATTTTAAATTTTTTCTGCTTTTATAAAGAAAAGAGACAGCTATTACACCATCTCTTTTTCTACTAAAGTTTTAAAGGCTTTTTTTGTTATTATCAAAAGCTTTATATATCCCTTCAAACTCAATATCATTTGCATCACAAATGTCTTTTGCTTTAGAAAGATCTTTTTTCTCTATTTTCCCGGCCAGTCCACAGGATGAACTTATCTTTCTAGGCACCGGGATTAACTTTACCTATATCTCTTTTGACTTTAAAGTTCTCTCAAATTCTAAAGCCAAATGTGTGGAGAGGTTAACATGCTTCTTGTTTTACTATTTTATCAGTTTCAACATTAGACATAGATATAACCCCTTCTTAAGAAAAATAAAGTGGCCATTAAAAAATATGGCAAAATACACTGGAATTACATCTGTTTTAGAAACCTAATTTAATATTGAATAGTTATTATTTCCCTTCTTTTTTTAATTTAGTTCACCTTATTATTCTGAATATATTCTAATGATATTTACTGCTTATAAATTCACTTTCCTTATTTATACTGCGATTTTCTCTCCTAGTTCTATTATATTTTTCCTAAAATATAGTTGATTGCTTTCATTTAAAACATTATTTTCTTAACCCCTCTTCTTCTATCACAAGAAACTACTCTTTTATCAACATAAAATGAAAATTTGTTAAATGCTTACTATTTTACTCAGGTTTTTTCTGGTAGAATAATTTTATCAAATTTTTAAAAATTTTAGCTTTTCCTTTTTTTGTCTAATTATTTTTTTGTTGATTTGACTCTCTTACTGTTTGGAATTGATTATTATAAAAATTCACTTTCCAGTTTATTCATTAAGTATTTTTCGGCTGTCCATGTATCCTTGTTCTAAATGTTAATCTCCCAGCATTATAAGAGGGTAATAATATTGAACAAAATAATAATTTTATTCTATTTTTATAATACTTATAACTTATCAAGTTTACCTATCTGTAAAAAAATCTATCTCGCTAATTTAAAGTTAACAATTCGATCAATTTATAAAATCATTTACCGGGAAGAAAATTATCAAATAATAGTTAGGGAAATTTATAAATTGATTCACTTTGTATCAATTTCAAGGTGGATTGAGTTTAATATAAATAACCTAAGGGGAAATAACCTCTTAACTATATATTATGGAGAAAAAGCGAATAGTATTCAGCTGAATATCCATGATGTCAAGATGTATTTGTTAACTCAGAATTAAAAAGTACAGAAATAAATTATTATTGTTGGAGGTGATTTATGAAATAAAATAATTTGTTTTTACGATTAAAGCCCGTAATTAAAAATTAACAAATTTATTAAACTCATTGGAAGCTGTGACCTGCCATAAGTACAATGGTCACCAATTTAATTGGCAGTGAGCTAAATGGTGAAACCGGCCAAGAGTACTACTAAACCAATGAGGAGGATATAAATATGATTAATAAGAAATTCTTTTCACTTTCTGTAATCTTTATTCTAACTTTGCTGTTGATTATTAGTGGACTATTTAATATAAAAGTGCTGGCAAACGATGATGATAAAATTATTGGAGAATTTGCTAATGATGGGGATTTACCGGGCTATGTGACAGAATTAGATTCATATAAATTTGATCCACCTAAGTCAGGAACAGCAGAAGGTGTTACAATTGATGTTTATGATGAAGGTCGATTAATTGACTGGGTATCAGACAGACCAATTGCCTATGTTTTTGTTAAAGGTGGTCCACTGGGAGGTTCTCTCTATGATTATACACCCGGTGCTTATTCAGGAGAGGGACTCTATGTTCCTGAAAATGATGGTCAACGTTATCAAGTAAGCCATATTACCTTCTTTTTTGCTGAAGTAGGTTCCTTAGAAGTAACCAAAGAATTCCTTTTAAATGGTGATATTATAACCGAAAATGATATAAATGCTGACTTCGATTTTGAAGTAACTGTTACAGGTCCATTTGATTACACCTCTACAAAGTTGGGTACTGGCAATCAAGCACTTCTCTTTGAAGGACTAATTGCTGGAACTTATACAGTCACTGAAACAAGTTCAGGTAGTCAATGGCAAGTTGATGTTTCTTCTCAAGAGGTAATTGTATATCCTGGTGAATTAACTCAAGTTACTTTCACCAACAATTATATAACTGGATCTCTGAAAGTAAATAAAGAGTTCCTATTACCAAACGGTGACCTCGCTGAACCCGCTGATATTGTTGCAGACTTCAACTTCACTGTTACTGTAACTGGACCAATGAATTATTCTGATTCTCAATCAGGTTCAGGTAATGATTATCTCGTATTTGATAACCTGGTGGGGGGAACCTATACAGTTACTGAAACAAGCTCAGGCAGTGAATGGCAGGTCGAGGTATCTTCTCAAGATGCCACTATTGTCTCTGGTGAAGAAACAGAAATCACTTTCACCAACAACTATATTCCGGGAAAACTGGAAGTAAGCAAAGAATTCTTGTTTAACGACCAAGTAATTAATCCTAGTGATATTTACGCAGATTTCAATTTCCAAGTAACTGTGACAGGACCAAATAGCTACTCAGCTACACAATCAGGTGAAGGTAATGAAACACTAATATTTGACGACCTGGTTGGTGGAAACTATACTGTAACAGAAACTTCTAGTGGAGCTGAATGGCAGGTGAAAGTCGCTTCTCAAGATGCTACCGTAACTTCGGGCGGCACAACTCAACTTACCTTTACAAACAGTTATATACCAGGATCTCTTAAAATAAATAAAGCATTTCTATTACCAAATGGTGATCTCGCTGATCCAGCTGAAATAGATGCAGACTTCAACTTCACTTTCAGTGTAACAGGTCCATTAGGGTATTCCGCTTCTCAGTCAGGTACAGGTAATGAATCTCTTGTATTTGATAACTTGATTGGTGGAACTTACACTGTAACTGAAACAAGTTCAGGTATCGAATGGGAAATAGATGTTTCTTCTCAAGATGCAACT
>CAZGMM010000110.1:0-8082 GCA_964526845.1 uncultured Halanaerobiales bacterium
ATTAATTTTTAAATTATTTTTCTATATGTCTTACAACACTATAAGTATAAGGCTTAAAATACTTGGTCCAAAAATTACTTCCTGAGATATTAAAAGATTCAAAATCCACACCACAAAGCATGTAATTATTCTTTTTTAAGTATATTAAAATTTCATTTAAAAGTAATTTACCTATTCGTTTATTTCTATATTTTTCCTCTACAAATGCCCCAGTTATATTCATCATTTTAGAATATGTAGAAATCACTGTTTCACCAGTAGGTTCAATTCTTATATAGCCCACTACTCTATCTTCTATTAAAGCCATCCATAGATGATGATTGTCTTTTTTAAACCACTTCTTTAATTTATCGATATTGCTTTTTTGATCAACCGGCATAAAAAGAGGGGAAGTCCCATAGTATAAATTATCTTTTTTATATAAGTCATCCATTAATTCTATCTCTTTTGATTTTGCCTTTATGATCTTCACATTTTTATGACTGCTTTTTTCAATTAAATCAACTTTTCGGATACCATCAATACACCTTAAGCCAAATCCCAACCAATAGAAAGTATTAATCACATCCTTATCACAAGTAAAGATAGTTAGGGCATGATTGACACAACTTCTTTTTATCCAGAGTTCAGCTGCTCTGGTATACATCTTTTGATAAACTCTATTTTTATTATTCAAAGCAGCATGAGCGTATAAAGGAACGTATACTCCTTTATCCTTTCCAAATAATTCGTCTACCTCATATCCTATTAAAAATCCTATTAATTTATCTTTTTGTAAGGCTATAACTCCTAGGCCATTGTCAAATAGATGCTCTATTTTATCTTTGAACTTCTGTTGGAAATCTGATTTTTTAGGTAAGAAAGATATTTCTTTTTTTAAGTTTTGATATGAATCTAAAACAAGATTAAGTGCTGCTTCTTTATATTCTTTCTTCACTTCTTTTACTTTTATTTCCATTAATCTGCTCCTTTACTAAATTTATTATCAATAATTTCAGAGAAAGTAATCTCAGGGTGATGATACCTTTCTTTATTTATGGTTCCCTCTTTAAACTGAATCGCTTGTTGTGGACACCACTGCAGGCAGGCAAAGCACTGTTCACAGGTGTGCTGCCAGTGTGGTTTCCCTTTTTTCATTTTTATATTATTCACTGGACATATTTTTTCACATACTTTACAGCCGTTACAACTAATATCTACTACAAAGCCGGAGTCCATAAGTTTAATTGCTTCATTAAAGCTTAAAACTTGATGCTTATCATTATATCCAGCTACTTTAAGCCAGATGTACTTTTGCAGTGTATCCCTTAAGTTAAATAAATCAACTAACTTTTCAATTAACACAGCTTCTGTTTCTATCTTAGTTTCCTTTTTTTTGATAATAATATCTGTTATATATTCTGCTCTATCTTCCCATTGATTAAACATTTTGTTCATAGCTTGCTTGTCCTGTTTTCTTAAAGTAAAGGTATTAAAAAAATTGAATATATTTAAAGAGGGATTGATATAATTATAGGGCATTTTAATGGAAAATCCTGCCCTTAATTTTCCCTCTTTTTCTTTGAGAAGTTTTTGCAAATAATTTAAAGTTATCCCGGGACTATCTCCATATGTACAGATTGCAAAAATATATTTATCCTCTAGGTTTGTTAGTTTGCGAATGAACTTTCTAACTATATTAGGCAGATTTTGATGGTATACAGGAAATACTAAGCCTAAGATTTCAGAATCAACCTCTATTTCCTTTTTATCTATTAGGGAAGTTATAGAAAGTAGTCTAGCCATAGTTAAATTGGCTGTATCTTTAGCTACAGCCAATGAATTTCCGGTCCCGGTGAAATAATAAATTGTTTTATCCATTTTAATTGACACCTTCTATAATTAGTTGTTCTATATCTGTTGAATTCGCTATAAGTTATACTATTCCTTCGTATAGATAATATATTCTACGATCAACAAAAAAGTAGGAAAGGCTGCACTCAACATTAACATGCTATACCTTCCTACTATCGGTCCTTCATGAATCAAACCCAAAGAATTTAATATTATATAGATCAGTACAGATAAAAAAGCTGACTGCAAAATACCAAATATCCAAAAAATACTTTTCTTCAAATATATCCCCCTTGATAATATTAATAAAACTGTTAAATAAGCATAATCCTTTTCTCAATGAAATTTAATTAATTCTTTCTAATCTTTTTAAAGCTTCTAGATAAACATTTTTTACCCCATTATTTTTTTCTGTACTTACAATTTCTTTTATCTTAGGTAAGAGGTCTTTTTGAATTTGTTTGTTGTTAATAAGAATTTCTGCCAATCCATAAGCCGCACACCATCTAACTACAGTAGTGTTTTTATTTGTTTCTTCAGTATTTTTTAAAAGCTCTGGTACAGCTTTAGCTACTTCATCTGGATAGGTTTCGGCCAGATTTCCAATTGCCTCTTGAATTGCCCATTTTACACGTGGTGCATTATAATTAATGTATTCAATTAAAAGATCAATATAAGGATAGAGGATTTCAGGGCGTAATTTAGCAATATGCTTCATGGCATCAGCACAGGTGCCTTTTTTCACATCAGAAGTTATTATAAAATAACTTATGAAATCTTCAGCTCTTATTTTTTCTTCAATAACCATATCTACTATTTTTTGACTTTTTTCCTTAGGTTTAAGATTGGAAATTAGAATTATTTCTATTTTTTCCATTTTTATCGCCTCCACCCTTTCAGCACATATACTGGGTTAGAAATATTTTGAGTATATATGTGACTAATTTAATTATACAAATTTTTATCTCATATTAATCTCATGTTACATCACTGTAACTACTATGTTAATTATTATTCACAGCCTAATGTGGATATATAAACTCTCCTAACACGAACATTAATACAAAAAGACCAATAATTATTGATATATATACTAGAACACAGTGGTCTCTACTCTTAAAAATACTTACTAAGCCAGTAAACAAAGCAGTTATTCCTGCAATGGCTGCCGCTAGAAAAGGTATTGTTAATTTGAGGTTACTGAAGAATGTTTCTCCACCTCTTTCTCCCATCTCAACCAATAGATAAAAAAATGATCCAAAGAAGAAAAAAATAAGTACTGCATAAACAGCCCATTGACCGTATTTCGATCTTGGTATTACTTTAATCTTCATTTTTCTCGCCTTCTTTTCTTTAATAATCTAATTACACCTAAAATAAAGTTAACTCTCGGTACTTCTTCCATATACTTTTCATATTCTTTTCCAAACTTTTTAACTTCCCCTCTGTCGGTTAGATAAATATCAATATATAATAATACTATTATTTTAATTCCAATTAATACAACCCAGAGATCCTGAGATATCAATAATAAAGCCAGACTTAAAAGCATCCCGGCTGTATACTGGGGATGTCTAACTATAGAATATATTCCGGAAGTTACTAATTTTTTGGTATGTACATGACTTTTTCCAACCGGTACCTCCCCTTTTTTCTTCAGAGTGTAAATAGGCAGCCAACCTAAAATTATAGATATTAACCAGCCCAAATAAAATAACAAGGTCAAACCAGCTTCATTTATCTTGCCCATAAAGATAACTAAAACAATCTGCATGATTAATAAGGGAATCCAAAATATGGATAATAAATAAGTGGCATTTTTGTTAATTTTAATCACCACTTTCAGATGAATTTTTACGAAAGAATTATCATTATGTAATATAAAATTAGGAAAAGATTTATGGAAAGAAAAATCATATTAATAATTGTGGATGAATTTTTACTTTTTTAACATAATAAGTCAGGAAAATACTATATCTTTTGGTTGATTCATTAATTCTCTCATAGTGAAATCAATTAACTTTCTAAACTCTTTTTATTTCACTTAAAGAAGTTCAAATATAATTAACTAAAGTTTTCTTTTAAAAACTTGATCTGTTCATTAACTGCTTGTTCAAAATTTTCTCCCTTATAGATATCAAAATGTCCAATTGGATATTTTATGAACTTGGCTTTTTCATCTAATATTTTTTCAGCTTTTTCATAGGTTTGAGCGGAAACAAACTGATCATTTTCGCAAATTTGAAATAGGGCGGGACATTCTATCTTTCCAGCAAAATCAATTGGATTGAGATGTCTCATGAGGATAAGCCTTGCGCAAACTTCATTTTTAAAATTATCGGTGGCAAGTTCATTATAACCTTTATAAGCTCCCGGGGCAGTGTGCATAGCAGTGGTGTGCGGCTTGCCAACAATAGGAATAGTGTGGGAAGAAAGATTAAATCGGGAACGACCTTTATCTCTTTGGGCATGCATAAATAATTCTATAAAAAATCCGATACCTTCTCTTTTGAAAACATCACTATTATCATCATTATCAAGACCTGGGCATTGACCAATAATACATTTTATATCTTTATCCTTGGCAGCCGCTATTATTCCATAACCACCTGCAGCTGATGTACCCCAAATTGCAATGTTATCTTCATCTATCTCTTCTCTATTCTTAATATAATTTACAGCAGCTAATAGGTCTTCGATTTGTCTATTCACTGAAAACATCTGTCGGGGTTCGCCATCACTCTCCCCAAAAAACCTATAATCAAATGATAAGGCCGCTATTCCTTCTTTTATAAATTCTTTCGCATAGTTCTCTAAAATCATGTCCTTAGTTCCACCAAATCCATTATTCAATATTACGCAAGGGACTTTTCCAGAAATATTATCTGGTAGATAAAGCCAACCTCTTATTATATCTTCCTCAACTTTAAAACTGATATCAATTCTATTGTGCAAACTTTCAGCTGCTTTAAATTCATTATTGCTTTCAAGGGATTGTTTAGGTTTAGGAAATACAGGAGAAAATATTATTATGATCAGGTAGATCAAAATTAAACCAATTAAATACATAAAAAAGTTTAAAAGCATTTTATCTCCTTCTTCCTAACATATGTTTTCATCTAATATACGTATTATTTCCTATCTATATTATATCATGAATAGATTTTAAATTTTTCTTTTTTTAAATTAGAAATGATAAATTCATCTAGAAGTTCCAATTCCATCTTAGCTTTTCCCAGCTACTTTGGCTGGCAGCAGGAAAACCATCATAGGCAAACCAGATTAGATCCTGAGCTGGACAAGCTATATTAGCATATACTGGCTTTGACCTTTTTGTGTTCTGTTCTACTCCTTTATCAGACAAGATATCTATTAAGTCCTGAGGGACATTTTTGAAATCATCTTTCTTAATTAATTCCTTAACTCTCTTTTGCCTTTTATTTGAATTATTAAAATCAAAACTATATTCTTCAGGGATTGCAAGGGCATTATAATGGTTTGCGCCTATTATATAATCCCCCTGTGGATTTCTTTTAATATAAGTTTGCCCAGTGCATTCAAATACTGCACATTCATCTTTTTTGCCGTCCAGAACAAAAAGATTCATTCCACCTGCTCTTTTAGTCGTATTTAAAAGATCTTCTACATCTTTTAAATTTTCACATTCTTCTAAGGCTTTTCTGATGAAAATAAATGGTTCTAGCACATTATCTGTATTATCTGGGTTATCCCAAATAGGCAGCCAGTTATAATGGATCCAGAGCTTTTCTTTATTATAGCCGGTACCGGTGAAGATATCTCCTTCCAGGCCAAATAACATTACAGGTATCTTATTTTCTACTTTGATTATATTTATATGATCCCAGAATTTTGGCAGTATGTAATCATTGTTTCTACCCACCCAGTAATTATTATTAACTTTAATGAAAAAACTGGTGCAGCCATTTTCAATACATTTATCACTATAATACCAAAGAGCAATCTTTTTTAAGTCAACACCAGATCCTTTTGAAATACCTTGAAGTTCTTTTTGATATTCCTCAGGAATGCTATAAAACCAGGTCATTGACTCTTTTTTTAACTTGGTTCTATTAATCCCAAACCGGTTATCCATGCTCTCAACCATATTATTTATTATCTTTTCTAATCGGGCGCCCATGGATTGACCAATTTGAAATCCTATTTCTTCTCTTGTACCCTTGCAATAAGTAATATTTGTCATCACTATACCTCTTTTTTTAATAATTGATAGTGCTTTTATAATTAAACAAATAATATTTCAGAACTTTTAAGCATTATTCTAAAATATTTTTTCAAGGAGTTCTTGATAGCAACTTGCAAAAATTATATTTTTGTTATGTTCTCTTATTAACCGTAAGGCATCCTTCAAATTTCTTTTCTCATATCTATGGTTCCATTTAATTAGATTATAGAAATCTTTAAAGGTTTCTTTTCTTGATTCTATAATTCCCAGCTTCCGTTTGATAAATCTTCTTATTATTCGATAGTCCCTTAACCAGACTGAAGTTTTTAATACAATTATTAAATCAGCTTTTTTAAAACTCTCCTCAAGCCAGTCATAATAGACTCCTTCTAATATATAACTATCTTGTTCTAGAATATTGGCTAACTCTTCCTGCCTTTTATCTTTTGAATTTTTAATTCCATATTTATTAACGGTTTTATCCCAAAAAATATTATCCAGATCATAATTTTTAATATATAATTTCTGAGATAACCTATTAGCACAATATGTCTTACCGCTGCCGGGTCCCCCGATGATATGTATCTTTTTATACTGCAATGTTAAACCTAACTCCTTTTTATGAATTACGAATTTCTTTTGAAAAATTTATCATAATCCTGGATCTTACCAATACCTATTATCCTACCATCAATATCCTCAATTTTAAATTCTTTGCTGCCATAGGCAGTTAAGACTGGTTCTTGAATAATTTTCACATCTTTGTTTTTTATCTCTTCATAAAATAAATCAACATCTTCCGGTACGAGATAAGCGTCATAGCCGGCTCCATATCTCTCATTATTGGGAATTATATTGCCTTTTTTAGCCTCAACAACAACCATTTCTACCTCATCCCGATAACAGGCTGCAAATTTTTCTTCTTGTTCATAATGTTTTACTACTTCAAAGCTTAGTTCTTTTTTATAAAATTCTACAGTTTTTTCAATATCATTTGTCATTAATACAATTGCACAGGCAAAAAGATTTGTTTTATTCAATATCATCATCCTTTTTTTATTTGGCTAAAAATTCTCTCTTTACTTTTTCATAATTATTTTTAAATAATACGCATTCTTTAATACAAATAGAACAGCCCATATTATCTGAAAATGGAACTGCACATTTTTTATAGTCTATATGCTGACGACTTCCATCTTCGAATACTTTAGTATTTTTAAAAATAGCATTAGCCGGACATTTTCTAACACAGCGGTTACAATTCTCACAAAAATCTAGTATCCAATTATATTCCTCTGTATCAGTATACTGCAAGTTTTCAATATCAGTATAAACTACCGCTATTCTCTGACTCGGGCCATTCTCTTTTGAAATTAAAAGGCCATTTTTCCCTATAAAACCCAAGCCTGCCTTTTGAGCTAAAAGTGGATAATTAACTTCCCCACCGATTGCAGGTTCCGGCTGAGCATTAAATCCTTCTTTTCTTAGAAATTCAGCTATCTTATTTACTATTTTACCTAAGCCCGCATATGTCCTCCAAACTTCTTTACCAGCCTCTATTTTTGGAGCTTGTCATATCTTGTCTCTGTTCATTTCCAGAGTTAAAACAATCGCCTTATCAAATAAGATCTTTTTATTTTTAAAGATATATTCCGGCGGGACTTTTGTAAATCCTATATCACTACAGCCTAAGGAAAAAGCATATTCTTTTAATTCTTTTAAAAATGATTTGGACGCTATCTTATTATTTAACTCTGGATTATTATCCAGACTTTTATAACTCTTGCGAGCTTCCCAAAAGGCTTTAATTAACTTCGGGAAAATATAGGGGGCATTCATTATGTGCTTATATTTATGCCCATAATTAAAAATAATTTCAGGCACACTATATCCCATATGAGAATTTTCAGTGGGTGAAATTAATTTGCTTTTATCACTGACATCTTCTTGAATATCAATCATTTTTGGCGGTTTCATATTATACCTCTTTTTTTATCAAAAATGTTGAAAGAAAACTCTCTCTAAATCTTTAATTTGATTTAGGG
>CAZGMM010000111.1:0-7889 GCA_964526845.1 uncultured Halanaerobiales bacterium
CCTAAATCAAATTAAAGATTTAGAGAGAGTTTTCTTTCAACATTTTTGATAAATTCTATATTCTTTTCCCTCTCATCCGGAAATTCTTTACTCAAATTTATTATCGTTAGGAGTATTATAAAGAGAATTCTATCATGATACTTTTCAACAAATTCTACCTGCCTATTCCATCTGTTTTAGAGAGAAATTTATCTATATATGTTAGAAGTTCACTTTTTAAATTCTTAATATTACGTTCCTCTTCTTTTGAAAAGACTAATAGCTCCTCACTAAATCCACCCATATTTGTGACTTCATCGTAAATTTTTGTTATAAATTCCGTAATACTAATTATTTCTTTACTTGTGATAATATTAGTTAATTTTGAATAAATATTATCAAAATGTCTTTCGATAACAACCCAAAATAAAGATCTTTTGTCTTTATAATAATTATAGAGTGTCCCTACAGCTATATGGGAGTGGAAAGCTATATCATTCATTTTTACATTATTATATCCTTTTTGAGAAAATAATTTGATAGCTGAGTCAATAATTTTGTCATTAACATTCGCTATTCTCTTAGGCATCTAAAGTACCTTCTCCCTTTAATGAATCCATCTTCAGTATACTCTCAGGGTTATTAAAAGTCAATTATTGTATATTCTCATAAAGTTAGTGAATTTAGTATATTAGTTAATGATAACGTTTTGATATCAACAATCTTTTGATTTCATCAATTTACAAAGCGATGGTTCAAATATCTAAGAATTATTCAACAAATAAAACCCAAAAGATAAAGTGATTTACCTTCTGGGCTTTAAATAAAGTTACTATATCAATAATGTTCTAGCTAATTTGATTTCGGTAAACGTATAGTAAATGTCGTTACTTCATTTTGGCTTTCTACTTCAATACTGCCTCCGTTTGCTTCCACTAAATTTCTCGTAATAGCAAGTCCTATTCCCATTCCTTCAACCTTTTGAGATCTTGATTTATCTACCTGATAAAACCTTTCAAATAAATAAGATAGATCTTCTTCTTTAATAGTAGGTCCCTGGTTAGAAATCTTTATAACTTTATCTTGCTGATCTTCTTTTACTGATATTTCAATCTTTGAATCCTCATAACAATACTTTACCGCATTTGAAATCACATTATTCAAAACTTGTTGTAAAGAACTTTTATCTGCGTATATCTGTTCTCCTGTTTTAAAGTTTATATTGAAATCAAGATCTTTCTTTTGAGCAGAAAGTTCAAATCCTGTTATTATTTTCTGTAAGGTATCTTTTAAATTAAAAGATTCTTTATTTACATTTAATATTTTTGCTTCAGCATTATTTAATTCATTTAACCTGTTTACTAAGTTTATCAATCTATCGAGTTCTTCTTCCATTTCTTTTTTAGTCTGGCTGTTCCACTCGATTACTCCATCTTCTATAGCTTCCATATAATTTTTCATATTACTCAAGGGTGTTCTTAATTCATGTGCTAAATCGGAAGTAGACTCTTTTCTAATTTTCTCCAGATGTTTTAACTTTTTCACCATCTGATTAAAAGAGTCCCCCAGTTCCGCTACTTCGTCATTACCCTTGATAGCAAGTTCGTGGTCTAAGTTGCCCTCTGCCACTTCTTTGACAACCTTATTCATTTTATTTAAAGAATCAGTTAGATACTTACTAAAAAAGTAGGTAGCACCAATTACCAAGATAGCTGTTATTAAAGCGGCTATATAAATCGCCCTGTTAATCTGGCTCATGAATATATCTTCCGTATTAGAAAAGAATTCTTCTATCCTGGATCTCTGCCAGAGTAGCTCTCCTATGGTATTATTTGCATAAGTCAATTTCATACTATCATAATTTTGCGGGTCTATAGGAGGTAGATTATTCATCTGTCCCATCATCCTACCCATTTCACTTCTATTCATTCTGCCAAACATATTTTGGGTACTAAAAGCAACTATTGCTCCCTGATTATTTCTTAATACTACCCGGAAATCATTTAAACTCGCAAAATTGCCTATAATTTGGGGGGCTTCACTCCAGTCATTATATTCTTTGTAACTCTCTTCTAATAAGGTTTTAAGATTTTCTACTCTATTTCTTCTAATATTTCTAAGATAGTTCTCAAAATAAAAGTCAAAACGGTAGTTGATAAATATTGAGGTCAATATTAACCCCCCGAGAGCTACTAATATAAATATCACAAATATTTTTAAAGCAAGTTTACTCATCTTATTCACCCACAAACTTATAGCCGGCTCCATAAACCGTTTCAATAATCTTTTTATCCGTAATTTTTAACTTCTTTCTAATATTTTTGATATGGGCGTCGATAGTTCTGTCAAAGCCTTTAAATTCTAATCCCAATACGCTTTCAACCAATTGATCCCGGGATAACACCTGGCCAGGGTGGCGGGCCATATAAATTAAGATCTCAAACTCGGTCGAGGTAAACTCAATTATCTCATCCTTATAGCTAACCTGCATTTGAGAAGGATAAATTTTTAAATCCCCCTCTAAATAACTCATATATTCCGCTTTGGGGGCCTGATAATCGCTTCTTCTTAAGAGCGCCCTAACGCGAGCCATTAATTCGCGGGGACTAAAGGGTTTTACAACATAATCATCTGCCCCAATATCTAAACCTTCAACCCTATCTTCTTCTTGGCCTTTCGCAGTTAACATAATTATAGGTATATCAGAAGCATGTCTTATTCGGCTGCAGACTTCTTCTCCGCTCATCTCCGGTAACATTAAATCTAATATTATTAAATCGGGATTTTCATTTTTATAGTATTCTAAGGCCTCTTGCCCATCTTCTGCCGTAATAGTTTCATAACCTTCTTTTTCTAAATAACCCTTAATTACTTTTCTGATTTTATATTCATCATCGACGACCAATATCTTTTCAGACATTATTCACACCTCAAATCAAAAAATATATTAATATAAATTAATACTTTCTCTTTAACTATATTCTATCATATATTTAAAATAATGGAAAAATACAAAATATTTTACCTTCACAATTTAAAAATCTTTTTCTGCTTCTTTTCCTAATTCAGACGTGATTTTTTCATGAAAATGGTGTATAATATTATTCATAAGAAGACTCTCCTTTCTATTTTGTTTTTGTCACTAAAAACATTTTATCAGAAAGGGAGTCTTCTTTCTATTTTTTTATTATTAATCTCCAAAAGTTATTTTACACTAAGAATATTTCATTGCAATTTAATTTTAATACTAAAATGTGAATTTAATATGAAATTTTGCTTATTTACATTGCATTTTAATTTAATGATTGTTAAAATAAAAGTAGGATAGAAATTTTTATGAGGTGATTTGATGAAGGGTAGAGTTTTTGAATTAAAAAACGAAAAAAGGATCATAGATTTTTCCAAAGCGGTCGGATCTGAATCGAGGATGAAGATTCTGGAAGTGCTTCAAAATGAAGATATGAATTTAAATCAGATTTCGGAAGTATTGGATATGCCGGCTCCTTCGGTAACAGTTAATATTAAAAAATTAGAAAAGGCCGGTTTAATTGAAACAGAATACAAGCCCGGTAACCATGGATCTCAAAAAATTTGTAGTTTAAATTATGATAAAGTATTAATAATGCTGCCGGGTTCGAGGGAGTTAAAGGATAAGAATTTAATTGAAACTTCTATGCCTATCGGTAATTATAAAAATTTTGAAGTTGAACCCACCTGTGGTCTGGCTTCAGAAAAAGGTGTTATTGGTATTTTAGATGATGAAAAATCATTTTTAAACCCGGATCATACTAATGCCCAGATATTGTGGTTTGGTAATGGTTATGTAGATTATGTTTTTCCCAATAAGTTACCTAATGATACCGAAGCTAAAAAACTTGAATTGAGTTTAGAAATCTGTTCAGAAACATCTGACTATGACGAAGAATGGCCTTCTGACATTACAATCTGGATTAATAATGTTGAAGTAGGGACCTGGACCTCCCCGGGCGACTTTGGTGAACAGAGGGGACTTTTAAATCCAGATTGGTGGTATTTTGGTCAGACTCAACATGGGTTATTAAAAGTTTGGAAGGTTGACGAAACTGGCTCTTATATTGATGGAATGAAGATATCTGATGTTACCATTTCTGATCTTTCCCTCTCAGATAATGAATCAATAGAATTAAGAATTGGAATCAAGGAAGATGCCCGTAATGTGGGTGGTATAAATCTATTCGGACGTAAGTTTGGTAATTATAAGCAGGATATAGTACTAAGGTATAGATATAAATACACTAATTAAAAAATTAATACTTTATTTTGCATAGAAATAATGAAAGCTGCTTATATCAAAGTATAAGCAGCTCTTTTTTATTACCTTATTATCTTTTGGAGACTTTCTAAGGGGATTTTGAATTCTCTGTTCTCAGTTAAAAGACCATTTTTTTCCTGTTCTACATCAGTTAGCTGGGTATAACAATAGCCCTGGAAATAATCTATATCTTCTACAACTGATATGGTTTTTTTGATTCTTTCTAATAATTCTTCTTTTGTTTCTAGTTCTTGCCCATAACCCCAGCCATTACCTTCTTTTAAGGCCATCCCACCAAACTCACTCATTAAGATAGGTTGGTTTTGATAATTATATCCTTCAGCAAAAGCAAATTTTTGCTTATTAAAAGAGGTTTGATTATTTATGATAGCTTCTTTATCTTTATATCTTTCTTTTATATTTTGCGGGCTTTCTTCATAATCATGTAGAGTTAAAATATCTGAGATAGTATGTTCCCAACCATCATTGGTAATTACCGGTCTCATATTATCGATTGTCTTCGTTAACTTATAGATACTTTCCGTAAAATTCTGCTGTTTTTTGGAAACCCTCACTTCATCAATACCCCAGGACTCATTAAATGGTACCCAGGTAATAATTGAAGGATGATTATATAGTTGAACTACTATCTCTTCCCACTCTTTTACAAAATTAGCAACAGCTTTTTCATTAAAATCATAGGTAGAACCGATCTCTGCCCATACCAATAATCCTAATTTATCTGCCCAATAATAAAATCTATCATCCTCAATTTTTTGATGTTTTCTCACTCCATTAAAGCCCATCTGTTGGGCAAGTTCTAAATCTTTTTTAATAGCCTCATCTGAAGGTGGTGTAGTTATCGATTCGGGCCAATAGCCTTGATCTAAAATCAATTTTTGATAGAAAGGCTCATTATTTAATAATATTTGACCATCTTCAATGGAAATTTTTCTCATGCCAAAATAGGAATTAATTTCATCTATAATCTGGTTCTTATCATTTATAATTTTAAAGTTTATATCATACAAACAAGGATTATCCGGGTTCCATAATTTCATCCTAAAATCATTATTTTCAACTTTAACTACCTTTTTATGTTGTTTGTCTTTAATAGCAAAACTAAATTCATCTATTAATTTATCTTTATATTTAATGTTAGTCTGTATTTGATAATCTTTAACTAATTTTTCTTTGGAAAAGTAATATTCTAATTCAATAACCTTATCATCTATATCTGGGGTCATTTGTATATCTTGTAGATATATCTCTTTACTAACGAATTCTAGCCAGACAGTCTGCCAGATCCCGGTTGTCCTCGAATACCAGCATTCAAAGTTGTTTTGTTTCCAACTCTGTTTACCGCGGGGTTGGCTTTTACTCATTTGATCTTCTACTTTTACTACAATATTGTTCTTTTTTCCATAAACAATAGAGTTTGTTATCTCGAAAGAAAAGGAAGTATAACCCCCTTGATGTTTTCCAATATAGTTACCGTTTATCCAAACCTTAGTCATATAATCAGAGCCAGCAAAATGTAATATTACTTTTTTATCTTTTTTCTTATCAGGAACTTTAAATTTTCTTTGATACCATATATATTCTTGTGATGATCTATCATGTATACCGCTTTTTTTACTTTCATAAGTAAAAGGAACTCTGATTTCTTTGTCAAGTTTTTCTTTATTAAACCAATTATCTTTTTCACCTGTATTGTCATCATCAAAATCAAAGTTCCAGTTTCCATTTAAATTCTGCCAATTATCTCTCTTAAACTGAGGTCTGGGGTATTCAGGTCTTGGTATATTGTTTGTCATATTTAAGTTCCCTCCTTAGCGTGATTAACCTTTGATACCGGTCATTTTTATTCCCTTGATAATCTGTTTCTGGAATAAGAGGAATGCAATTATAGCAGGGGTAGATGCTATCATATTTACTGTCATTGGTATTGAATAATCAGGTGTATAGGCGTCTGTAAAGGTTGGAACTCCAACAGGTAGCGTAAACATTTCTTTTGTCATAATGGCTATAAAGGGCCAGAGGAAACTATTCCAGGCCTGAATAAAAGTAAATATACCAATGGAAGCGATAGCTGCTTTAGATAAAGGCATAAAGATAGAAAAATAGATCCTAAACAGCCCACAGCCGTCAATCCTGGCACTATCTATCAAGTCCCGGGGTATCGCATCAAAAAATTCCTTTAAGATAATTATGCCTAAGGGTATCGCCACCCTCGGAAATATTAAGCCCGGATAGGAGTTTAATAAACCCAACTTATTTACAATATCAAATAGTGCTACCACATTTGCCTCAGTTGGAACCATCAACCCGACTGTAAATAATACAAACACAACATTTTTATATTTAAAATCAATAACCGATAAGGCAAAAGCTGCTAATGAATCAAATATGATTATTAGTAGTGTTACACTCGAAGCTACGACTAAACTATTCAACATCCATCTCATTACAGGTGCTCTGTCAATAACATCAAAGTAGTTTACTATTGAATAGGGTGGTAAAAACCATTCAATTATATTTGCCACATGAAAACCTGATGGTTTTAGTGAAGCAAAGAGCATCCAAATAATGGGAAAGATGAATAATACGGCTAATAAGTATGAAAAAGAATATTTAATTACTTTATAGGTTGGAGAGTTATTATTTTCCATATTACCCTTCCTTTCTGCGGCGGAAATATATTTGGAATACAGAAACAGCTACAAGGACAACAAAAAAGGTGAAGGCCATTGATGCACCATAACCCAAACTGTTTTCTTTAAAACTGGTTTCATAAATATACTGTACTATCGGTCTTGTGGCTGTTCCAGGCCCACCACCAGTAATTAACCAGACTTGAGCAAATATTTTAAAGGAAAATATTATCTGTAGTAAAGTTATAACCCAGGTGATCGGTTTTAAAAGCGGCAGTGTGATATGCCATAGTTCTTGAAATTTTGTAGCCCCATCCACCTTGGCTGCTTCATAAAAAGACTCAGGAATATCCTGTAAGGCTGCTAGATATAATATCATATTAAAACCGACTGTCCACCAGAGCGTAGCAAAAACTATTACAAACCAAGCTAGAGTATCCTGTCCTAACCAATAAATCGTTTGGTCTACTCCCAGACTATGTAATACACTATTTAATAATCCACTGTGGGGTTGAAAGAGATAAACCATGATAGAAGACACTACTGCTACTGATAGTACATAAGGTAAGAAAAAAGAAATCTTTAAAAATAATTGCCCCTTTATTTTTTGATTACAAATAAGTGCAAAGACCAAGCCTGTAATAACAATAGCAGGTGTTGATAGAACAACAAATAGCAGGGTGTTCCCCAATGATTCCCAAAAGGCTGGATCTTTAATCATATATAAATAATTATCTAGTCCCACAAAATCTAGTTTTCTAACCATTGTCCAGCGGTGTAAACTAATCCAAAGCCCTCGAAAGATAGGAAATATTAAAAATATTAAATATATGACCGTAAAGGGTAGTATAAAGGGTAGGGCCTTTAAAAAATTATATTTTTTCACAAGCTTTTTATAAGCATCCAAACATATACCTCCTCTTCAACTCCGTATTAAAAAAGAAAAAGGGGGTGGGTATATATAA
>CAZGMM010000112.1:0-7885 GCA_964526845.1 uncultured Halanaerobiales bacterium
ATGGAACCTCTCCATTTTTTTGGCCAATTTCAACTAAGAATAATTTAACACCTAAGTAAGGAAAACTGATTCTTTTCTCAGGAATAAATAATGAAAAAAATTTGGATTGATCTAGACAATTCTCCGCATGTCCCTTTATTTCGTCCTATTATAAAGGAGTTGGAGAATAGAGGACATCGAGTAATAACAACAGCTAGAGATTATGCTCAAACTAAAAAATTGCTGGATTATTGGAATTTAGATTATAAATTAATTGGTGAACATGGCGGAAAAAACAGAATTAAAAAATTATTTAATCTTTTTAAAAGGACTTCACAATTAATTAATTATATAAACAATTTTAATGTTGATCTTGCATTAAGCCATGGGTCAAGAACACAGCTAACTGCATCAAAATTATTGAGAATCCCTTCGCTAGTAATGATGGACTATGAACATACTGAGCATTTTATCTTTAATAATTTATCAAATTGGTTACTATGGCCTATTTATGTTCCTGATAGTAGGCTACAAGACTCAGGAATAAAAACAGAAAAGGTTTTAAGATATAAGGGTTTTAAAGAGGAACTTTATCTTAATAATTTTAAACCTGATTTAAATTTCAGAAGGAATCTGTCGATACCTTTAAATAAAATTCTAGTGACTATAAGACCACCTGCTTTATTGGGTAATTATCATGATGAAAGAAGTAATAAAATTGTATTAGAACTGCTTAATAAAATCATCGAAAATAGTAGCACATTCCCTTTAATAGTCCATAGAACAAAAGAGGATAAAATATTAATTCAAGATAATTTTGGTGATAAAGTACATTTTTTGGATAGGACTGTGGAGGGTCTTCAATTAATATGGAATTCTGATCTTTTTATTAGTGGTGGAGGGACCATGAATAGAGAAGCAGCCTTACTAGATGTTCCTGCGTATAGCATTTTTACTGGTAAAAAACCATATTTAGATGAATATTTGTCTAATCAAGGTAAACTTATATTCATTGATAAACTTGATAAAATAGATAAAGTAAAATTAAAAAAGAGAAATATTGAAGATGAATATATTTCTAATAATAACTATTTAGCAAAAAATATTACAGATAAAATCCTAAAATTAATCAAATAGAGATATGTTAAATATTCCAAAACACAAATATCTATTAGCAATCCATGATGTAATAGTTGTGGTAATTAGTATACTGTTATCACAATGGATTTACTTCCATGATAATATCTTGAATTATGCCCTTTTTACAAATGAATATTTATGGCTGTATATTTTTATGCCAATTTTTATTATAATTACTTTTTCGTGGTATCACCTTTATAAATATCAATATATTTTGGATAGACCCAGGCATATCTATAATATAATAAAATCCTTAATATTAAGTTTTGTTGGAATTTTAATAGTATCGTTCATATTCAAGATATCAGTATATGTTTTAAGTAGATTACTACTATTAATTACTTTTAATATCTCATTATTGCTTTTATTTATATCCCGGGTTATCATTGTTCCTAAAGTCTTTTGGTGGCTTGTAAAGAATAAAAAGATATCTAAAAATTTATTAATAATTGGAGCAGGCGACCTAGGAAGAGATATTACTGATGAAATTAAAAATAATAAATCAAATTACTTCAATATTAAGGGCTATATTGATGATAATCCTAAGATGCAGAATAAGATTTTTAATGGTATTCCAATATTAGGAACGACTGATGAAACTAACGAATTAGTAGAGAAATATAACATCCAGGAATTATTAATAGCAATAAGTAATATATCTCATAATAAAATGCAAAATTTGTTAAAAGATCTTAAAAAAACTGGATGTAATATACATATAGTCTCCAGCTTATATGATATTATTCCACAAAAATTAGAAGTGGAAAAGTTTTCTGGTATTGCTACCTTTAAACTAAATTCAAATGGTAAAACAGTAATTAAAAAATACATTCAAAGAGTATTAGATATTTTCCTATCATTAATAGCTATTATTGTTTTATTACCAGTCTGGCTTGTTATTTCTTTATTTATAGTTATTGAGTCTGGATTTCCAATATTTTATATAGCAGATGCAGTTGGTAAAAATGGTAAAAATTTTAAAATGTTTAAATTCCGTTCCATGATATCTAACTGTAAAAAAGATCCCCATAAAAACCGTGTTAAGGAAGTCATCCAAAATAACGGAGAGACAAAAAAGATAAGAAATGATAATAGAATCACAAAATTTGGAAAATGTTTAAGGAAATATTCACTTGATGAATTACCCCAATTAATCAATGTTTTAAAAGGGGATATGAGTTTAGTAGGTCCCCGTCCTAACTTGCCCTATGAATTTAAAATGATGGATAAATGGCATAAAAAAAGGCATGAGGTACTTCCCGGTATCACTGGTCTCTGGCAAATCCATGGTAGGGATGAAGTCAAGTTTAATGATCAAATTGTCTTAGATCTCTATTACGTAGAGAATCAGTCCATCAAATTATATTTTGAAATATTAATAAAAACTATACCTGTTGTCATTTTCGGTAAAGGTGGGTATTAATAAAGGCTATTAATACGAAGTTGAATTTATTCTACAATTCCTTTTTAATGAACAAAAAGAAAAATATATTTCAGGATATTCGGCATAAAATAAATCTATTCCCCCAAAATTCCATTATTTTGTATATAGTATTATAATTCGGTAATAAAAACACAAAAAAATATTAGGAGGAATATTATCTATGGATGTTCCCTTTTTCTCTCTATCAGAACAGCATAAAAAATTAAAGACTGAAATTTTTGATAAATGGGAGGAACTTTATGATCGAACTGAATTCGTATATGGTAAAACCGGAAAGGAATTTGAAAAAGATTTTGCTAAATATACCGGGCAAAAATATGCAATAGCCTTAGATTCTGGAACTTCAGCAGTAGAAATTAGCCTAAGAGCAGCTGGTATTAGTGAAGGTGATGAGGTTATTACTGTAGCAAACACCTTTATTGCAACAGTTGCACCTATTCATTTTGTTGGTGCAAAACCTGTTTTTGTTGATATTAACCCTCAAACTTTAAATATTGATATTAATAAGATTGAAGAAAAAATAACCTCGAAAACAAAAGCCATTTTACCTGTTTATCTCTATGGGCAGCCTGTTGAAATGCAGAGGATAAACGAGATTGCAAATAAACACAATCTTATCGTTATTGCAGATTCTGCTCAGGCTATTGGCTCCCGAATAAAACAAAATGATTATTGGAAAAGCTCTGCACAATTTGCTGATATTTCTGCTTTCAGCTTTTACCCGGGTAAAAATCTAGGTGCCTGCGGGGAAGGAGGAGCCATTGTTACAGATAATAAGGATTATGCTGAGTTTGCTACCCTATTTCGAGATCATGGAATGGATGAAAAATATGTTCACCAAATCCTTGGTAGAAACCATAGAATGCATGCTTTGCAGGCAGCGGCTTTAAAAGTAAAGCTAAATTATATAGATGAATGGAATGAAAAAAGAAGAGAATTAGCAGAAATATATATTAATGAACTGAAAGATATTGAAAATGTAGAATTCCAGCATACACCGCAAAATATTGAGCCTGTATACCATTTATTTGTAGTCCTTGTCAAGAATAGAGAAACGTTCCGGAAATATTTGTCAGATAATGGAATTGGTACAAGCCTTCACTATAAATATCCTGTTCATCTCCAGGATGCATTTTCAAATCTAGATTATAATAAAGGTGATTTGCCAATAACTGAAAAAATTGTATCAGAAAATGTTTCATTACCAATGTATCCTGAATTAAAAAAGAAACAGGTATCCAGAGTATGTAATACTATAAAGAATTACTTCAAAAATGAGGTTAATTAATGGATAGTCCAAAAAAAAATATAAATAATGTAGATTTTGGGGATAATGTTAAAATTTATGACTTTGTTAATATTTACGGATGTAAAATTGGGGATAATACACAAATAGGACCCTTTGTTGAAATTCAGAAAGGTTCTGATATTGGGAAAAACTGTAAAATTTCAACCCATACATTCATTTGTGAAGGGGTGAAAATCAGGGATAATTGTTTTATAGGTCACGGGGTTATGTTTATAAATGACAAAAAACCGAAAGCTACAAATCTCGATGGAAATCTTCAGGATGAAGATGATTGGACTTGTATTCCAACATATGTCGAGAAGAATGCTTCAATTGGATCAAATGCTACTATATTATGTGGAGTTACTATTGGTGAAAATTCATTGGTAGGGGCTGGTGCTGTAGTAACTAGAGATGTGCCTCCAAATACTATAGTTGTTGGGAATCCTGCAAAAGTTCTAAGAAAAATAAACCGAAAGGAGGATTAATATGTCAACCCATAACTTCGCCCTAATTGGATGTGGCCGAATTGCTTACAAACACGTTGAGGCCCTGAAAATTTTGGACGATGCAGAAATTATTGCAGTTTGTGATATTAAAGCAGACCGGGCAAAAAAATATTCCGAAAAATTAGATGTTCCTTATTATCTTGATTATAGAGAAATGCTTGATAAAGAAGACATAGAAATAGTTAACATACTCACTCCATCTGGAACTCATGCTGATATTGCTATGGATGTTATGAATTATGGTAAACATGTTGTTGTTGAAAAACCAATGGCTTTGACTACTAGAGATTGTGAGGAAATGATTCATTGTGCTGACGAAAACGCAATTAGATTGTTTGTAGTAAAGCAAAATAGGTTTAATATAGCTGTACAAAAAGCAAGGGAAGCATTAGAATCTGGCCGTTTTGGAAAACTATTTTTAGGAACTATTAGAGTTAGATGGTCTCGAAATCAGGCTTATTACGATCAAGACGATTGGAGAGGTACTTGGGATATGGATGGTGGAGTATTGACTAATCAGGCTATCCACCATATTGATCTATTACAATGGTTTTTGGGGCCAGTTGAGTCTGTGATGGCTATGAGTTCGACAAAATTTGTTGATATTGAGGTGGAGAATACCGGAGTTGCTGTCTTGAAATTTGTAAATGGAGCCTTAGGAGTTATTGAAGGAACCACTGCAACTAGACCCGATGATTTAGAAGGTTCTTTATCAATTCTTGGTGAAAAAGGGACAGTCGAAATAGGTGGATTTGCGGTTAACGAGATAAAAGTTTGGAATTTTGCTGATGATTTATCTGAAGATGATAGTATAGCTAAAGATAATTCAGAAAATCCACCCAATGTATATGGCTTTGGACATAAAGAATATATGAAAGATGTTGTTAAAACACTCAATAATGGTAAAGCTGCTTTAGTAGGTGGCTTTGAGGGTAGTAAATCTATTGAAATAATCAATGCCATATATGAATCAATAGAGACAGGGGAAAAAGTTTATATTAATAATCAATTTATGAATAGTAGATTAGGCACAAAATAAAGGAGGCTTATATGTTAAATGTAGGTGTTATAGGTTATGGCTATTGGGGACCAAATTTAGCCCGTAACTGGAATAATAATAATCGTGCTAATTTAAAATATATATGTGACTTAAAGAAAGACAGATTAAATATAGCGAAAACCAAATATCCGAATATACAGACAACTACTGATTATACTGATATACTTGAAGATCCGGATATTGAAGCAGTTAATGTTGTTACTCCTATTTCGACCCATTATGAAATTACAAAGAATGTATTGGAACATGATAAACATGCTCTTGTTGAAAAGCCTCTCACTGCATCTTCTGAACAACTAGAAGAGTTAATAGAATTGGCAGAGAAAAAAAATAAAGTACTGATGGTAGGGCATACGTTTTTATACAGTCCTCCAGTTCTCAAAGTAAAAGAATATATTAAGAATGGCGAACTAGGTGATATGGATTTTATTCAATTATCTAGAATTAATCTGGGTAGAGTAAAACATGATTACAATGTTGTATGGGATCTATCTCCTCATGACTTTTCAATTCTGGAGTTTTGGCTACAGGAATTACCTGAAACAATACAGGTTGTTGGAAAAGCATCAACTTTAAAAAATGTTTGCGATGTTGCTTTTGTTAATCTTAAGTTTCCCAATAATATATTAGTAAATGTTAATTTGAGTTGGGTATCTCCAGTTAAAGTACGTCAGTCTTATGTAGTTGGCGATGAGAAGATGGTTATTTATGATGATGTCAACCCAAATGCCAAAGTTAAACTTTATGATATGGGAATTGATAAGGTTAAGAAACCCGAAACATTTGGTGAATTCCAATTATCATATAGGACCGGTGATATTTTGATCCCCCAGTTAGATAACACAGAACCACTTTATGCGGAGTGTGATCATTTCATTGATTGTATAAGAAATGATGCAGATCCTCGTACAAATCCCCAACATGCCTTGAGAATAGTAAAAATGATAGAGGCAGCCCAAGAAAGTCTAAAAAAGGGTGGAGAGGTAATAGAAGTTTGATCTATCATGAACAAAATTAAAAGTCTGGATATGGTAGAAAAATATCCCGTTGAAACAATTTACAATTTTATGGTGTCTGTATTCATAGAACTAGGAGTACCTAAAAATGATGCAACGGTATGTGCAGATGTATTGATAGAATCAGATCTTAGAGGTATTACTTCCCATGGTATTGGACGACTCAAGATTTATTATGACCGGATTAGAGACGGAATACAAAAACCGATTACAAAAATTGATATAGTAAGAGATAAATCTGCGATAGCTGTTTTAGATGGTAATCATGGTATGGGCCACGTAATTGGTAGTAAAGCTATGCAGATGGCCATAAATAAAGCAAAAGAATATGGAATTGGAAATGTTGTAGTAAAAAATTCTACTCATTTTGGGATTGCGGGCTATTATTCTACAATAGCTGCAAAAAAAGATATGATAGGAATGGCTTTTACTAATGCTCGGCCTGCCATCGCCCCAATTTTTGGAGTTACACCTATGCTGGGGACCAATCCGATTGCTTTTGGTGCGCCCACAGATATGGATTATCCTTTTTTATTTGACGCAGCAACTTCAATTACTCAACGAGGGAAAATTGAAGTATTAGATAGAGCTGGCAAGGACACTCCTCGGGAATGGGCAATTGATGAAAAAGGCGAACCCCATACTAACACAAAACAGCTTTTAAGAGATTTACTCGATAAAAAAGCTTCGATGGTGCCTTTAGGGGGTAGAAAGGAACAAACTGGAGGACATAAAGGTTATAGTTTGGCAGTTATAGTTGAGATATTGTCTTCTGCATTGCAAAATGGAAATTATATGCATCAATTGAGTGGTTGGAATGGGGATAAAAGAGTACCTCATAGGTTAGGACATTGTTTTGTTGCTATTGATATTGAATCTTTTACAGATATAAATAGTTTTAAAGAGATAACTGGATCCATATTGCGAGAATTGAAAAATTCTGAATTATCTCCTGATCAGGAACATATATATGTAGCAGGTGAGAAGGAATATTTGAATAGAAAAAGAGTTAAGGATGAAGGCGTTCCCATCAATAAAAGTTTGAGAGAGGATCTGATTACCATGCGGGATGAATTAGGAATTGAGGGCTTTGACTTTTGATATTATTTGATTTGGGAAGATTTGGATAAAATTTCTAATAAAGCAGAAAAACTTAGATTAAAAATTAAGAATTTACTAAGAGACCGTCCTTTTTAGGGCGGTTTTTAGTTTAAATCCCTGCTTGTCACCCTAAATTCAGCTCATTAAATTACCAGATTATAGTATAGTAATAGTTATTTTATAGCCAGGAATAGAATAATATTTATCAGTTCCCGCAGAATCCTAATAATTTAGCAGTCTTAATCTTGTCCCAAAAACTCAAGCGAAGTCTTGAAGGTAAACTACCGGTAACTATTAAAAAATAGCACTCATCCCCAGATACATGCTGCGGTCAAATCCTGCCCCATC
>CAZGMM010000113.1:0-7618 GCA_964526845.1 uncultured Halanaerobiales bacterium
ACCTGGGTTTTATCCAAATTCAGAAAAGAAGAGATGAAAGAGAACAAAACTGTGATCTGGTTTGCCATCATTTTTTCAGCTATTTCTTTTGGGGTAGGACATCTGCCAACTTTAATGGCCATGACTGAAATAACAGCAATCCTGGTTATCAGGACAGTCCTGTTAAATGCTCTACCGGGTATTTTCTTCGGCTGGTTATTCTATAAGAATGGACTAGAACATGCAATGGTATCACACTTTTTTGCTGATATTTCACTGCATTTAATTATGCCCTTATTTTTCACATAATACTAATAGTTAATTCTTATTAAAATACTAAACTTTTTTGTTATTAATATTTAAAAAGCAATTCTCCTGTGTTATAATACTACTTAGGCTAAAAATAACTAACAGATAATTTAAGGAGAATTCTTATGGCTGAAAATAAAAAGTACTATATTAAAACATACGGCTGTCAGATGAATGAACACGACTCTGAAAAGATAGCCGGTATGTTAGAAGAAATGGGATATAATCCCACCGATGAATTAGAAAAAGCTGATTTAATATTTTTAAATACATGTACAGTCCGGGAAAATGCCGAGCTGAAAGTATTCGGTAAGGTCGGTTCCCTCAAAAGACTTAAAAGAGCCAATCCCGATCTAATTATTGGAATCGGGGGCTGTATGATGCAGGTCGAAGAACCGGTTCAAAAAATAAAAGAGAAGTTCCCTCATGTGGATTTAGTTATCGGAACTCATAACCTGCATAAATTACCGGAACTTGTCAGTGAAATTGAAGAAAATAATCAAAGAATTATCTCGGTCTGGGACCAGGAGAAAGGTATAATTCCCGACTTACCTTCGGTCCGTAAAAGCGACTTTCAGGCCTGGGTAACAATAATGCAGGGCTGTGATAACTACTGCAGTTATTGTATAGTCCCTTATGTACGGGGCCATGAAAGAAGTAGACCGAAAGAAAATATCATCAATGAAGTTAAAAATTTAATTGAAGATGGGGTCATTGAAATCACTTTACTTGGACAAAATGTAAACTCCTATGCTCAAGACCTTGAGGCTGATTATGATTTTGCCGATCTTTTAGCTGAATTAGATAAAATTGAAGGCTTAAAGAGAATTAGATATATGACCTCACACCCGCGAGACTTTAATGAAAAAACCATCAAAACTATTGCTGATAGTAAAAAGGTGTGTGAACATTTCCACCTGCCTATCCAATCCGGTAGTAATGATGTATTATATGAGATGAATAGAGGCTATACGAGAGAAGAGTATTTAACCATGATCGATAATATTAAAGAACATTTCGACCACTATTCAATTACAACCGATATTATCGTCGGATTTCCCGGTGAAACCGAAGAAGATTTTCAAGCTACCTTAGATATAGTAAAAGAAGTTGAATTCGATATGGCTTTTACCTTTAAATACTCTAAAAGGACCGGTACCCCGGCTGCTAAAAAAGATAATCAGGTAAGGGAAGAAGTTAAAGATAGACGGCTGCAGAAATTAATGAAGGTACAAAATAAGATAAGTTTAAGACAGAATAAAAAATTAGAAGGAAAGATCTTAGAAGTGCTTGTCGAAGGAGAAAGTAAAAATAATCCCGATACTTTTATGGGCAGATCGCGCACTAACAAACTTGTTATCTTTCCCCGCCAGGCGGGCTTAATAGGTAAGGTAGTTAAAGTAAAAATTAATAATGCACAGAGCTGGACCCTATACGGTGATGTCATAGAAACCTGAAAGATTTAATCTTTCGGGTTTTCTTTATTAGAATAGTATCTTATGCTATAATATTATTTAGTATGTATAGTCTATATAGAAAAGTATTTTTTAACATAGATGAGGTGGTATTTTGGCCAAGTTAACTCCCATGATGCAGCAGTATAAAGAAATAAAAGAGAACTATCCCGACTCCATTCTATTTTTTAGAATGGGTGATTTTTATGAGATGTTTGAAGAAGATGCAAAATTAGCCGCAAAAAAGTTAGATATTGCCTTAACTGCCCGTAATAAGGGTTCAGGCGAGAAAACCCCGATGGCGGGAGTGCCTGCCCATTCGGCGGAATCATACATCGCAGAACTAATTGATCAGGATTTTAGTGTGGCAATCTGTGAACAACTAGAAGACCCCAGTGAAGCGAGCGGCCTGGTCAAAAGAGATGTAATCCGGGTTATTACACCCGGTACAATTATAGAGAACGAGATCCTTGATTCTTCTGAAAATAATTTCTTAACCTCGATTGTTCAATTTGAAGATAAAATTGGGATCTCTTATGTGGATATCTCGACCGGTGACTTTTTTATTACCGAAATTGCTGGTGAAAAGTTAGAAAAGGTCTGGGATGAAATTGATAGGATAAAACCAAGGGAAGTTATCTTCGATAAAACGATTGAGAAGTCCCCTAAATATGAATATTTAGAAAACAAATTAGACTTTGTCGTAAAACATAAAGAAAAAATGAGTTATGAAAAAGCATATAATCTCTTAATAGATCACTTTAACACCCAATCCCTATCTGGGTTTGGCTGTGATGACTTAAGGGCCGGTGTGATTGCGGCTGGCCAGGTCATGAACTTCCTTAAAGACACCCAAAAAAGGACCATCTTTCATATAAATAAATTAAAAAGGTATAATATAGATGATTATATGGTTTTAGATTACTCTACCCGTAGAAACTTAGAACTTACCACCACAATTCGGGAAAACAAAAAAGAAGGCAGTCTGTTAAGTATTATTGATAAAACTACCACTCCCATGGGATCCCGCTTAATTAAGCGCTGGATTAATCAACCCTTAATTGAAAAAGAACGGATCGTACAGAGATTAAATGCCGTAGATGAATTAAGTGATAACTACCTTAAGATGCAGGAAATCCAAGAAAATTTAGAAGAAATTTACGATTTAGAAAGAATATTAAGTAAGATAACCTATGAAACGGCTAATGCGAGGGATTTAGCCTTTTTAAGAACTTCTTTAAATAAACTACCCGAGATAAAAGCCAGTATCAAGGAATTTGAAACAGAGTATATAAATGAACTTTATGAAAACTTCGATACGTTAAATGATTTATATGAGTTAATTAAGAAATCTATCGTTGATGACCCACCCGTAACGGTAAGGGAAGGTAATTTAATCAAAGAGGGTTATGAAGAAGAATTAGATGAACTGAGATCGATGCGGGATGAAGGTAAAGACTGGATTACCAACCTGCAAAAAGAAGAGAGGGAACGGACCGGCATTTCTTCGTTAAAGGTTGGCTTTAACAAAGTCTTCGGTTACTATATAGAAGTTACCAATCCCAATTTAGATAAAGTCCCCGATGACTATGAAAGAAAACAAACCTTGACCAATAGCGAAAGATATATTACACCTGAGCTTAAAGAAAAAGAGGCAAAAGTGTTAGGGGCAGAAGAGAAGATAAATGATATGGAGTATGACCTCTTTGTCGAGGTAAGAAATGAAATATCAAATAATATTGAAAGAATTAAGGAAACAGCCACTATTATTAGTAAGATAGATGTAATTCTATCTCTAGGCATAGTGGCAATAGAAAATAATTACTGTAAACCAGAGATCAATAATTCCAATAAAATTGAGATAAAAAACGGCCGCCACCCTGTCGTGGAAAAGATGGTGACAGACCGTTTTGTGCCCAATGATACCCATCTCGATAATGATGATAATAGATTTTTAATAATTACTGGACCCAATATGTCCGGTAAATCGACCTATATGAGGCAGGTTGCCCTAATTATATTGTTAGCCCAAATCGGAAGCTTTATTCCGGCTAAAAGGGCTTCTATCGGCCTTGTAGACCGGATATTCACAAGAGTAGGGGCCAGTGACGACTTAACCACGGGTCAGAGTACTTTCATGGTAGAGATGAATGAAGTTTCTAATATAGTCAATAATGCGACCGAAAAAAGTTTAATTATCTTAGATGAGGTCGGCCGCGGGACCTCCACTTATGACGGTGTCAGTATCGCCTGGGCTGTAACAGAATACATTAATGACCCCGATAAAATTGGCGCCCGCACCTTATTTGCCACCCATTACCATGAATTAACCGAATTAGAAGAAAAACATGAAGGCATAAAAAACTATAATGTTCTGGTAGAAGAAGATGAAAAAGGAGTTCACTTCTTATATAAAATTGTTCCCGGCCAGGCCAATCAAAGTTACGGAATTGAAGTGGCCCGCTTGGCTGGTATTCCGCAGGAGATTATTATTAATGCTGAAAGGTTATTAAAAAAATTGGAGTCCCAGAATAATCAGGAGAAAATGAACTATGAGCTTAAGAAAAAAGATAAAGAGAAGACAAGTGAGCAGCTTGAATTATTCCAACCCGATAGTGAAATTGAGAAAAAGATTAAGGACTTTGATATTTTAGATGTAACTCCCATGGAAGCTATGAACTTCCTATACGAACTAAAAAAAGACTTAAAAGAGGAAGATTTAAATGAATGACATTATACAACTCTCTGAAACAGTTGCAAACCAAATATCAGCCGGCGAAGTTATTGAAAGACCGGCTTCTATAGTTAAAGAGTTAGTAGAAAACTCTATCGATGCTGATAGTGAAAATATTACAATCAAGATCAACGAAGGCGGTAAAGAAAAGATACAGGTCATCGATGATGGGGTAGGTATTAAACCCGATCAGGTTAAACTGGCCTTTTCCCGCTATGCGACAAGCAAGATAGAGGAGTCGGATGACCTCTTTTCACTCTCTACTTTAGGCTTTAGAGGAGAGGCTTTAGCCTCGATTGCCTCTATCTCTAAAGTAGAAGCTATCAGTAGACACCAGGATGAAATGAAAGGGAAAAAACTGATCATAAAAGGGGGAGAAATAGAAGAAAATACCACTATTGGTGCCCCGGTCGGGACCAATATCACGGTTAATGATATCTTTTATAATACCCCGGCCCGCTATAAATATATGAAAACAACCAGAACTGAATTTAGACATATCAGCAATATTTTAAATAAAGAAGTTATTTCTTTTCCCAATATAAACTTCAAGTTTTTCCATGACGATAAAAAATTACTCGATACCCCGGGTAATGGGAAGGTAAAAGACACAATTTACAGTGTTTTCGGCAAGGAAATGACAGATAACCTCCTTTATGTAGAACACGAGGAACAGTTCGTCAAGATTCAGGGCTATATCGGACACCCTTCCTTTAATCGTTCTTCAAGAATACATCAATATTTTTATGCAAACGGACGGTCAGTGGAAAGCAATCTGCTTTCCAAAGCGCTAGAAAGAGGTTATAAAGGGTATCTGGATAAAGGTAAAAACCCGATAGCCTTTATCTTTATCGAATTAAACCCAATACTGGTGGATGTTAACGTACACCCGACCAAAAGAAGGGTCAAGTTCAGCCGTTATCAAACTATCATGGAAGTATTAGAAAATGCTGTTAAAAGAAAACTGAATTCAATAAATACAGTAAAAAATATTAATTTTAACCAAAATAAGAAAGATCAAACTAAATATAGATCCGAATCTAATTCAACAAGTAGGACTGAACAAGACAGAACGAATAAACAAAAAGGGAATAAAAAGGAATATGAAAAGGATTCTCTCTTTAAGGAGAATAGATCTAATAGGAACTACAAAAATCAAAGACCACGTACAGTTATTAAAAACTATAACAATAAAAGAGATGAAATAGACCTGGATGTAGAGTTCGACTTTAAAATCAATAAGATATTTGGCCAGTTATATAATACTTATATTATCATCGAATCAGAGGAAGGTTTGTATTTAGTAGACCAGCACAATGCCCATGAAAAGATTATATACAACGAACTTCTCGATAAATTTAATAATGATAAAAGGATAAAGACCCAAAGTCTATTAACTCCCGTTAATATAGAGCTGAGTAATACAGAGATGGATATAATTATGAACAATCAATCTACTTTTAGTAACTTAGGCATAGAGTTCGAACAGTTCGGCCCGAAAAGCATCATTGTGAATGCAATCCCCACTTATCTTAAAGAAAAAAATCAAAAATCATTGGTCAGAGATATTATAGATGAAATTGTAAAGCAGAATAAAAATGTGGAAAAATCACAATTAATTGAAGAGGCTTTAAAGTATGTAGCCTGCCGTAGTGCTGTTAAAGCCGGGGAACAGTTGACCAATAATCAAATAACTTATATTGTAAACAACCTTTTCAAACTGGAAAATTACGATAGGTGTCCCCACGGGAGACCAATACTACTTATTTTATCCAAAGAAGAAATCGATAAGGAGATCGGTAGGTAATGGCTAATAAATATGATAAAGTGGTGGCTGTTTTAGGACCTACGGCGGCTGGTAAAACAGACCTCTCTTTAAAAATTGCTGAAGAGTTTAAGGCAGAAATTATTTCGGCAGACTCCATGCAGATCTATAAAGAGATGGATATCGGTACAGCCAAAGTTTCTCAGGATATTCAAGCTAAAATTAAGCACCATCAAATTGATATAATTAACCCAGATGAAGATTATTCTGTCGCTGATTACCAGTCAGATGTTGATCCAATCATTGAAGATATTTTTAATAGGGATAAACTACCCTTAATGGTAGGTGGAACCGGCCTTTATATTAAAGCGGTCTTGGAAGGCTTTTCTTTACCGGATATGGAGCCCGATGAAAAATTAAGAACCAAACTAAGACAAGAAGCAGAAGAAAAAGGCAATGAGTATGTACATGATAAATTAAAGGAAATTGACCCTAGGTTGGCCCAAAAATTACATCCCAATGATCTACGGAGGGTGATCAGAGGTATTGAAATATATAAGCTGACCGGTCATAATAAGAGTTATTATAAGAAAAAACAAGAGGAAGCCCCTCCCCGTTATCAGTCAATTAAAATCGGTTTAACTAGAAATAGACAAGAACTATATGATAGAATAAACAAAAGAGTTGAACAGATGATTGAAGAGGGGTTAGTTGAAGAGGCTAAAAAGATCTTTAATTCCTATGAACTTGATAAAAAGTCTACTGCCCGTCAGGCAATAGGCTATAAAGAACTTTTTAAATATTTTAAGGGAGAATATGATCTTGAGGAAGCTGTTCGGCGCATTAAAAGAAATACAAGGCATTATGCAAAAAGACAGTTGAGTTTCTTTAAAAGAGATGATGAAATTAAATGGTATAATCTCACGGAAATAAGTAAAGAAAATCTTTTTAAAAAGGTATTAGAATACCTGCACAACAATCTTTAAATAAGGGGGATTAATTGGTATGAAGAATAAGGTGAATATCCAGGATACAATTTTAAACCACGTAAGAAAACAAAGTATTGGTGTTAAAATCTATTTAATGAACGGAGTTCAATTAAAAGGAAAAGTAATTGGTTTTGATGACTTTACTATTCTTTTAGAAGTAGAAAATGATCTGAAAGTAATCTATAAACATGCAGTTTCTACAATTGAACCTCAGGAAAATATTAAAGATGTAATATTCAATAATTACCGGGATAAGAAGAAGAATGAAAGTTAAGTTTCTAAAAATGCACGGTTTAGGTAATGATTTTATAATGATAAATGACCTGGACGAAAGGTTAGATAATTACTCTAAACTGGCAGTCAATTTATGTGATAGGCATTTCGGAAT
>CAZGMM010000114.1:0-7486 GCA_964526845.1 uncultured Halanaerobiales bacterium
CTACAATCAGTAGGGCCACAGACATCACAGCACTCACTTTCCCCCACCGTACCGTCAATCCATTCCTCTAAAGGCTGATCATTAAGTATAATCATATTTGACTGCAAAGGTGCTTCTTTGAATTTTTCAACTGATAGTTCTTCTTTGTCAAAAATAACTTTTACTCCTAAAGAACTGAGAGATTCCCTGAGACTGGAAACTGCCTTTTTTAGTTCTTCACCGGTAGTCCTACAACGCGGACATGTTTTCCCATCAGTCACAAGCCTCTGCCATTTAATCTTTAAAGTTTTCATGTTAATATCTCCTCCCAATCGTTTATCGTCTATTGACGATTATATAATAAAATTATAATTTTTTCAAGCCTTTTACTTAAATCTACTAAATCTACTCATTAAAAAACCAGGGTTGACCATTTATTGCAGATGGAGAAGCCTGGCACTTCAAGCAACCTTTCTTTCGCTGATAGATATACAAAAAAAGACCACCTTTTTACAGGCGGCCTTTAATGTGTTTAAATTATATTCTCATCCTCTTAGTTTCTTTCTTTTTTAAATTCTAATGTAAGTCATTAAATAAAATAACGGAACTTATCTGGATTTTCGTCATATGATTCCTTAAACCTCTGATAATTTCTCTCGGTCATCTTTTTAAACAACTTTTTAATTCTTTTGAACATCTTATAATCACCCTTTCTTATAGTCTTATAATTTCTTATTTAGGTTATAGATACATTATAAATCCAAAATAAACATTTGTAAAGGGTCAAATCAAAGTCTAAATTTTAAAATAGTTTTAACTATTACTTTACTGCCCTCATTGATTTCCTGAAGCTTCTATATCAGCTTTCATTACCAGCCAGTCCCCCTGAAGATCCAATTAATTTCACTCTCCGCCTTTCTAACTACTTTTTGGGAATCGTAAAGATAATACATAAATATATTCTTTAAGAGATTCTACATTTTCTTCACTTAAATCAAATTCTATAGTTTTATTAAAATGATTAGCGGCCAGCCAGATATGACAAATTGCTATCCCCATATCAATTTTATTCATTTTGTCATAAAAGATAGCTTTAATAAAGTTTGGTTGTTGCCGGTAAACATCAATTTTATCCTCAAATACCTTAAAAAACCAGGGTTGACCATTTGTTGCAGATGGAGCAAGCCTGGCAGCTTCAAGTAACTTATCTTTCCCTTTTTTATCTCTAATGTCCGTAATATCTTTTCTCTTAAACTCTGCCAGGTTTTGTCTATGTAGTTTTTTATCTGTTTTGCCAAAGGCCAGAGTGATAACATAATTCAGATTAGATTTTTCCCTTACTTCCCGTGCGGGTTTAGATAATCCAAACCAGCAGCTACCCAATCTATTTGCTGAAAAATATAAGTCCAGTTGCTGGAGTATAAAACCCGCATTATTTAAATAGCCTTCCTTTGTTTCTGAAAACAGTAATATATAATGAGGAGCGTTAATTGGAAGCAGACTTTTAATTTCTGATTTACTTACAATTTTACTTTCAATATTAATATTCCGATAAAGAGCTTTTGCTTCATTATTTATAAAATTTGAAATATCGATAAGGGTTTTCTCATCAAGACTTTCCGGTTTATATTTCCTGACAGATTTTCTTTTAAATATTTCATTATATAACTTTTCTTTTATTTTAACCATCCCCTTCTATAATGATAATACAATATTAGTAGCCTATATTACCACTGTTCCCTGACAGGTTAAATTAACTTCACTTTTTAAAAAAGCCCGGCTCACTTCATTCTTATTATTAAGTTTAACCATAACCTCTATTACACCACCAGGCTGGTTGACCTGTCTGTAAATATTTTGAGTATTTTCTTCAGCTAGATATAGCCCCAGGGCCAGAGTACCGGAACCACAACCTCTTTCAAAAATATAACTGTTATTTTCCTTTACATAGATATACGGTTTTATAAAATATTCATTATTTTTGGAAAAATAAGGTATTATACCGACAGCTTCACCTGAGATGTTTTCAGATATTTCATTCATTATATCCTTAATTATTTTTTCATCAAAATTATTCTCACCTCTAATCAGGAAATGACTTATCCCCTGTAAAAATATAATATCTCCCTGAATTTGTTCACTATAATTACAAATATAAGATTTCCGGGAATAACAAACAGGCATAGCAGCTTTTACAACATATTTTTCCTGAAGACAATTTGTTTCTATAATTTCTGTTTTCAAAGATGAATTAACACCGGAAATTTCCACTGAAAAATTACTATCATTAATAATCCCTAAATGGTCACATAAAGCACCCAGGGCCAGTACCCCATTACCACAGAACTCACCTCCGGACATCTCTAATCTTGCCTGCGAATCCTTTTTCTCAGGAGGAAGGAGAAAACCAACCTGTTCTGCTTCAAGATGGGTAGAAGACATAACTTTCTCTGATATTTTTGAATATAATTTTTCGGGCACATAATCAGTTATAATTACTGTAGTATTTTCTGAAGTACTCAGTTTGAAAAAATTGAGTTTAATGGTTATCACTCTTTCTAACTATAGATTTTGATTGATAATTTCATCTGTATGAACTGCTATATATGTTGAAACTTGAATGTATGTCTTCTACATTACTCCTTTACTTCAAGTCCTTCCGCCAAAGATTCTTTTTCAACTTCTAGCCCAACTTTTTTTCTTATTTCTTTTTCAATTGTTTCTTTAATTTTAGAATTTTCTTCAAGAAATTCTTTCACATTTTCTCTACCCTGTCCTAAACGTTCATCTCCATAAGAATACCAGGAACCAGCTCTATCAATAACCCCTGTATCTTCTCCCATGTCAAGAAGACAACCAGTTTGAGAAATACCATCACCATACATAATATCAAATTCTGCCTGCCGAAATGGAGGAGCAACTTTATTTTTAACTACTTTAGCCCGGACATGAAGGCCAATCATTTCATCTCCATCTTTAATTGCCTGAGATCTTTTAAGCTCTATCCGGACTGAAGAATAAAATTTAAGTGCTCTTCCCCCCGGGGTAGTTTCCGGATTACCAAACTTTACCCCCACCTTTTCTCTAATCTGATTAATAAATACAATAGCCGTTTTAGATTTGCTGACTGCTCCGGATAATTTCCGCATGGCTTGAGACATTAATCTGGCCTGAAGAGCTACATGGGAATCCCCCATTTCTCCTTCAAGTTCAGCTTTAGGTACCAGAGCAGCCACTGAATCTATTACAACTACATTAATAGCATTACTCCGGACTAAAGATTCAGCAATCTCAAGTGCTTCTTCTCCATTATCTGGTTGAGATATTAACAAATTATCTATATCCACCCCCAGATTTTTTGTGTATTTAGGATCGAGAGCGTGTTCAGCATCTATAAACGCAGCAGTCCCATCTCTTTTTTGGGTTTCGGCAATAATATGAAGGGCCAGAGTAGTTTTACCTGAGGCTTCATTTCCATACAATTCGATGGTCCTTCCCTGAGGAATTCCTCCTGCTCCTAAAGCAAGGTCAAGATTTAAAGCTCCTGTGGGTATTGTTTTTACATTCATACCTGACTTTTCTCCCAATTTCATAATAGAACCCTGTCCGAATTGTTTTTCTATTTTATTTATGGCCGTTTTTAACGCTTTTTGTTTCTCATTTTTACTCAAAATTACCACCCTTATTTATACACCTATTTTTATAGCTATTATAAATACAATAATGATCAAATTTACTCTGACAGTTGATACATTTCTTGATCATAGAACATATCCCTGTGTTTAATTAATTCAATAAGTATTCAAAATATCCTTTAATAAAACAAAATCTATTGTTATTTATAATGATATCACCCAATATATGCCTAAATAGCTGTATCTATTTATATCATTTAATTACCCTGGTCAGACCTGCTTTTCTGGCAAATTTAAGAGCCTGTCTATATTCTTTAGCAGTAATTGGTCTGTCCAGGGGCTCATGTTCCTTTCCTTTATAGACAGGGTAATACTGCTCCATAATATTCAAATAGGTATCTGGAAATATTTCTTCACTAATAAAATTAATAACTTCTTTAGTACCGGCTAATTGACCGGGTAATACTAAGTGGCGAATAACTCTCCTGAAGAAAAAAGTTTAAGGTAGCCTGGCTCCGGCATTTTGTGACACCCTTTCCTTTATTTCATTCAATGGTTTTACTTATTTATATTATGTATGCACTAATAGTAAATTTTTAATAATCTTATTGATATAATTCCCAACTTTATTCATTTACACAATATATTTGACATCATTTTAGAAAATAATTATCTTAATTAGGAATATTTTATTCTTATATATATTAAATTTTTAATAGGGAAACTGTTATTGGTAGTTTTAAGGGGGGGGGGTTGTATGGATAGTATTAAAGGAGATACTTTTAAACAACAACTCACAAATAATCTAAGTGAGTTTATTACATTAATAATTAAATCAGGAAATAAATACTGTATTAAAAAAGGAGTATTGTGTCAAGTAAAAGAAAATTATTTAATTTTAATTAATAATGATTTCAAAACAGAAGTTCCTTTAAATGCAATTGTAGCTTTTAAAAAAAGAATTAAAAATAAAAATTAACAAAGAGGGTGAAAAAAATGGGAGATTATTTTAAAAAAAAGCCTATCAATGATAGACTTACTAATGATGAATTGAAATTTCTATTAAAAAGATTAAAGAAGATAAAATCAAGTTCTTCACTATCCAAATATGAAAGAGAGATAGTAAATTTAATAATTAAACAGACAAATAAATTAATTAATGATAAACAAAACGATAAAAAAGAAGATAATAATAAAGCTATACAAAATAATTATTCAATCTTTCAAAACAGAAAAAAAACATTAAAAACCAGTTTATATAATAAAATTAACGATTATATAATTATTTTTTTAAAAACTAATTGTAAACCATTAAGAGGTATATTATGTAATGTAAATGTTGATTATATTATATTAGTTAATAACTTTGATGTATTTGGAATTAAAATAAATGAAATAGCATCAGTTCAAACAAACATTAATAATAATAATAATAAAATTTCAAAAGAAAAAATTAAATTTAAAGATCAATATTATCTAGAAGAAGGATCTAAAATAACAGAAAAAAAAGATTCAATAAAAGTTAATGATTCAGATTTAAAACAAGATAAAGAAACCCATGAAGATAATATAATAATAAAAAACGAACAAAAAAAATATAGCATTTCAGAAAAATAAAAAAAGGAGCATTCCTGTAATAAAGAAATTTGAGGTTGGACAAAAAAAATCCCCTTGGTATAATACGGAGTATCAGAACAAACTGAATCTCTAAATAACCAAGGGGATATCTTAGATGAATTATACACAAAATCAAAAGATAAAGCAAGTAAAAAAAGAAACTTTAGTAGTTGGAGTTGATATTACCAAAAAAGACCATGTGGCTCAAGCCCTGGAGGATTATAGAGGGAGAGGATTTAAAATTGTAAATCTCTCTCCAATAATTTCTTTAACAATCTGAAATACAATAATCACTATCTGGGATTACACAAACTTCAATTAATATACACTGATTTATTTTTCGTTTTTTTGTTAGCTGGACAATAACATCTTCAATATTTACTTTTATATCTTCAATTTTAGCCCTTTTTCTTGGTAATTTGATGAAATTACAAAATAGAAATGAAAAATGAGCGGCGTGCACTGGTTGTTCCGGTTTATCTGCAACATAAAATACTTTCTCAATTATCTTCCCTTGAAATAATACTTTTGTTCTTCTTTTAGTCTTAACTATTTTATGAGAAGTAATTACAGGTTTTATAATTATTTTAGCTAATTGCTCAGTTTTAGGCTTTTTCTTAGAAATTTTAATACATTTTTCTCTTATAAACTCTTTACATATTGTTTTTTCTGGTAACCAACTTAAATCTTCTTCCATAGTAACCAATTCAAACATTTTATCTTTTTGATAAACTTCCTCCATAACAGGTCCTCCTCACTATATATAGTTCAATTGTTATCAATATTTTACTAATATCTATATACTATATGTTATTTATTAAGTAAAAAAATGTGAATTTATAATATTTTCTCAAATGAAGTAGTTATATCTATGACTGTTTTCATCAAAATGCGGATTGTATTATTAATTAGAGATTTAAATTTAATAATTTCTTTAAGAGCTTTAACGTAAGTAAAAGCGGTATTATTAAAACAGGATTATTATCATAAGGTAGCTTTAATATTTAATTCGCTTCTCATAAGCAATTAAGTACCTGTAAAAGGAAGGGGATTCAACCATGAAACTTAATTGAAATTGCCATTATGTAAGTTTATATTGATTTATTAAATAAATAATCCCTATTAGTGACCTACCTCCGAAAAAAATAGAAGATTTTCAAATTATTTGTAACATTTTAGTCCCCAAGATAATATTATATACCAAAATATTCAAGGAGGTAATAATTTTGTCTCAATTACAAAATTCTATAGAAATTGTTGGTTTATGTGAGCCGGGGGAATTTCCAAATTTAGCTCTAGGAGCTTTCAACCAATTTACTGTTGAAGAAGATTTATCTATTCCTGAACAAAAACCAGATATCGAACAAATTATGAAAGTATTAATTGAAGGAACAGTCAATAATTTAAGATTAGTCAGAACTCCTACAGGAGTATCTTTAGACGGAACTATCTTAACAGGTTGGAAAGTAATCGTGGAAGGCAGAATTACTCAAAAGATCTTATATATTGCTGATACTGAAAAAGGCGACCAACCAGTTCATTCAGCAGAATTTAATACACCTTTTAGCACCTTCATTATTGCTCCTGTAACTTCTGTTGGAGATCTTACTCCAGGAGACGTAGATCAGATTAATGTTGATATCTGTCTTGAAGATGTATTTGTAGAACAAATTGATTCCCGGAATTTATTCAAAAATGCTACTATTTTAGTAAATGCTACAAGTAATCTATTTACTAATTTGGGTTTACCTTCTCCTTTAAGTCAATAAGTTAATCGAGTAGGAGGCGGGGTTCTCCCCGCCGATCCTCTCACCCCACTACTCGTACCGTCCGGCAAGTGGCGGTTCACCAAACTATTAGCGGTGTTTCAAATATACAGCTATTAAGTCCACAAGTCCTTTATCTGACCAAAATCTATTATTCAGTGTGCTGTTTTATCGTAGCTATTTGATAGACGCCAGTAACCCTTTCTGGAGTTACTACAATCACAGAATATAGGGGTCATTAGATTATAAAAGCAAGATCTCTTTTGATTCTTTTTGCAGGTAAAAGTTCAAATTTATCATTATCATATAGTAATGCCTGCAAATTACTATACTTAACTTCTTTTGTTCTTTTCTGCCATCTTTCACCTATCTTATGTTTTTTTATTTGATATAGTATTCCTTCTTTTTCACTTCTGTCCGATATAGATAACCAGTCCTCAGTTTCCTCTTCACTTAATAATTCAATTTCATATAATCTTAAAATAATAG
>CAZGMM010000115.1:0-3414 GCA_964526845.1 uncultured Halanaerobiales bacterium
AACCTCTTTGGCAACTTTTTCCACTAAGCCAACCAGGGTCTTCCTTTTTTCTTTAGTGGCGGTAATATCTAAAAAGACCAGCTCATCTGCTCCCATTTTATTATAGCGGCTGGCCGATTCTACCGGATCACCGGCATCAACCAAATCTAAAAAATTAATTCCTTTTACTACACGTCCATCTTTTATATCCAGACATGGTATTATCCTCTTTTTGAGAATCTTAATCACCCACCCTACTTAAAGCTTCTTTTAAGGAAAATTTACCGGTGTATAAGGCCTGGCCAATTATTACACCGTAAAAATCTAATTCATTTAACCTTTCAACTTCATCAAGGGCACTTATACCACCCGAGGCAATAATATTTAAATCGGTATTTTCTTTTAATTTTAAAAGCCCTTCAAAATCAGGACCTACTAACATACCGTCTCTTGCTATATCAGTATAGAGAATATACTTTACACCTTTTCTTTCTAACATCTGGGCAAATTCTAATACTTCGATATCACTTTCTTCCTTCCAGCCTGAGGTGGCAACTTTGCCTTTCCTGGCATCTATGCTAATCAAGATCTTATCATGATCAAACTCATCTAAGATTTCAACCAGTAATTCTGGATTTTTTACTGCTAGAGTGCCAATAATTACTCTATCAATGCCGGCCTCAAGCATCTTTTTGACATCTTCTTTCTTTCTTACTCCTCCACCACATTGAATTTTAAAGTGCGTTTTATCAGTAATTTGTTTTATTAAGTCTAAATTACGGCTTGCACCAGAAGAAGCACCATCTAAATCTACGATATGCAGCCATTTAACACCAAACTGAGCAAACTGACTTGCAACATTAACCGGGCTATCACTATACACGGTTTCTTTATCAAAATCTCCCTGTTTTAACCTGACAACTCTCCCGTCTTTAATATCAATTGCAGGTAATATGATCAATCAAATCAGCTCCCCAAAATTTTCTAATAATTTTAGACCGTTGTTTCCACTTTTTTCAGGGTGAAACTGTAAGCCAATAATATTATCTTTTTTAACCACGGCCGGGACCTTACCTCCATACTCGGTGACAGCAATAACTTCTTCGGTTATTTCTTTTAATTTATAGGAATGTACGAAATAATAATGGGGATTATCTGGTAAACCTTTAAACAAAGGATCTTCCTTAATTATCTCTAATTCATTCCAGCCCATATGTGGTATCTTTAAACTGCTTTCCATCTTGACAACTTCACCCGGCAAAAGATCTAAGCCCTTCGTCTTGGTATCCTCATAACCCCATTCGAATAAAAGCTGCATGCCGAGGCAAACTCCCAACATCGGTTTGTTAGTCTTAACAAACTCTTTTATGAATTCAACCAAGTTATTGGCTCTTAACCTGTCCATGGCCCCGGGGAATGCTCCTACCCCCGGTAGAACGACTGCTTCATATTTATCTGTATCTGTTTTTTCTTCGATTATCTCGGTTGTAAAACCGATATGCTCGAAAGCCTTACAGATACTATTTAAGTTACCTGCCCCATAATCAATTATGCCAACCATCTATAATTTCCCCTTGGTAGAGGGCATTCTATCAGAAACCACTTCTACAGCCTTTTTGAGGGTAACAGCTAAGGACTTAAAGACCGCTTCTATTTGATGGTGACAATTGTCTCCTCTAATTAAATCCATGTGTAAGGTTATCCTGGCATGATTGACAAAAGACTTTAAAAATTCCCAGACCAGTTCGGATGGGAAGTCGCCCACCATTTCTCGGCTGAAATCAAAATCTGCATATAGATAAGATCTACCGCTGATATCAACAGCTGTTCTGACCAGAGTCTCATCAAGAGGAATATGACTGTCAGCAAAACGGGCAATACCTTTTTTATCTCCCAAGGCTTGATTGAAAGCCTGACCTAAGGTTATGCCTGCATCTTCAACGGTGTGGTGTTCATCAATTTCTAAGTCCCCCTCCGCCTTAACCATTAAATCGAACCCCCCATGTTTGGCCAGCTGGGCTAACATGTGGTCGAAAAACTTAAGGCCGGAGTCAATATCTCCCTTACCTTCTCCATCTAGATTAAGTTCAACTTCAACTTCAGTTTCATAAGTAGCTCTTTTTTTAACAGCTTTACGCTCTTTACTCATCGCCTTTTCCCTCCTTAAACTGTTTAAATATTTCAGCAACCTCATCATTTTCAGCCGGTTTTCCCACCGTAATTCTAATGGCCGGCGGTTGTCGATCAAAAGACCTAATCTTTATTCCCACTCTATTTAACATTCTTTTAAATTGCGTGGTATCGACTCCCTCAATATATACAAAGTTAGCTGAGGAAGGGAATACCTTCCAATTATCATATTTTTTAAAAAGGGCGAGCATCTTTTCTCTCTCTTTGATTATCTTATCAACCCTTTTTTCAATTAAATCCCCTTCTCTTAGAATTATCTTGCCGATAAGGGAAGTTATTGAATTAATATTGTATGGTTTCAAAACTTTACCGACCTGCTTGATTAAGACCCGGCTGCCAACTAGGTAACCGAGTCTAATCCCGGCCAGTCCAAAAGCTTTGGAAAATGTTCTGGTTACGGCCAGATTGGTATACTCATTTACATGGTTTAATAAGGTGCTCTTGGCAAACTCTGCATAGGCTTCATCAATAACTAATATTCCTTCATATACTTCCGCCAATTTTAATATCGTCTCCTGAGATAATAGTTCTCCGGTCGGATTATTAGGTGAACAAAGAAAAATTATCTTGGGCTTTAACCGATCTATTATTTCTTTAATATTATGATAAGTAAATTCCTGATCCGCTAAAGAAAAGTTTTCATAGATACCGCCCGCCAGTTCGGAAAAAAATCTATACATCGAAAAAGTGGGGGCAGCCGCTAATACCCTATCGCCCGGTTCAATAAAGGTATCGATTAACATATCAAGCACATCATCGGAACCATTTCCTACTAACACCTGGTCACAGTCTACATTTATATCTAAGTATTCAGCTATACTGCACCTTAATGACTCTGTATATAAAGTGGGATAATAGTTTAAAGGATTTTGCCTTATCTTATCTGTAATTTCTTCTTTGATGTGTTCGGGTAAATCATAGGGTGATTCATTACCGGAAAGATCCAGACGGTAACTGCCTGTATCTTTTTCTCCTTTATATGTATCTATTTTTGCTACTTCCGGTCTTACTAATTTTTCAATATCAATTTCCATTTACATCATCCTCAATACTCTCTTTTCTTATTTTTATAGAGTTGGCATGGGCGGATAAACCTTCACCCTCTGCCAGGGTAATAACATCGTCTGAGGCCTCTTTTAAAGCCTCTCGGCTGTAATATATAAAGCCAGAGTACTTAACAAAGTCTCTTACAGAAAGCGGTGAGAAAAAGCGGGCTGTGCCTTCGGTTGGTAGTACATGGTTTGG
>CAZGMM010000115.1:3514-7244 GCA_964526845.1 uncultured Halanaerobiales bacterium
ACCTGACCAAATACTAATTCCTTGGCCATCGTCACATAGATATTACCGGGACCTACAACAATATCTACCTTAGGGATACTTTCTGTACCATAAGCTAAGGCGGCTACGGCCTGGGCTCCCCCTACTTTATAGATGCTGTCCACACCTGCTACTTGACCTGCAGCCAGTATTTTGGGATTTAATTTACCTTCCTTACCAGGAGGAGTAACCATGACGACCTCTTTTACTTTTGCCACTTTAGCAGGGATCGCTGTCATTAAAACAGAGGAAGGATAGGCTGCCCGACCGCCCGGGACATAAATACCGGCTTTAGCTAAGGGGCGACAGATCTGCCCGGTAATCTTGCCCGGAGAAGACTGTTTCTGCCAGGAACTTTCTTTTTGGTGTTCATGAAATTCTTCAATATTCTGCGCGGCCTTTTTTAAGGCATTTAGAAATTTATCATCAACTTCTTTAACCGCTCTTTCTATTTCGGCCTGAGTTACTTTTATTTTTGAAGCATCTAGTTCAACCTTATCAAAACGGGCTGTGTATTCAAAAAGGGCTTTATCCTTTCTTGTTTTTATATCTTCAATAATATCGCGGGCTACTTTTCTATAATCAGATAGGTCTTTTTGGGAGCGTTCTTTTAATAAATTTTTTATTTCATCTACATTTCTTTTTCTTAAATCGATTTTTTTAAGCATCCGTCTTTAACCTCCCCCAACCTCGTCTTCTAGAGCATCTATTATTTTAGTAATAGCTTTTTGACTAGTTTTCATGCTTACCTTATTTACAACCAATCTTGCACTAAGCTGTCTAATATTTTCATATACAACCAAGCCGTTTTCTTTTAAAGTACGGCCGGTCTGTACTATATCTAAAATTGTATCGGCTAAACCGGTTAAAGGAGCCAATTCGATTGACCCATTTAATTTAATTATCTCAACCGGTTCTCCCTTACTTCTAAAGTATCTTCTCGTAAAGTCGGGATACTTGGTAGCTACCTTTCTTTCCAGTAATGATTCCTTTTTTTTCGGTAGGCCGGCTAAAGCAAACCTGCATTTACCAAACTGTAAGTCCAATACTTCATATAGGTCTCTATTTTCTTCTAAAAGAGTATCTTTTCCTACTATACCTATATCAGCTGTCCCGTATTCTACATAGATGGGAACATCAGCTGGCTTCACCAGAACGATTTCTAGGTTTTCTTCCGGGAGAGGGAAAATTAGTTTTCTGGAACTTAACATGTCTTCGGGAAGATTGATATCAGCCGCCCTAAAAAGCTTAACTGCCTGTTTGGCTAATCTTCCCTTAGCCATGGCTATACGGATATTACTCATCATTTTACCTCCTTGAGCTTATCTATAACAACTTCGGCTAAATTATTGTCGCTATCTTTTTTATTAACAGTAAGTTCTTTTCCGTTTTTTATATTACTTATCACTAAATTATCTTCTATACATTCAATCTGAAAGTCAAGGCCCTGGAAGTCAATATATTCCTGGTCTTTGCCTTCTTCAAATATCTCTACAATATAGTCCTTGTCTCTTAACTCTTCTGCTAGATGGTAGGCATTAGAAAAATTATCTTCCTGATGGTAATTGATAATTACTCTAGCACTTTGAGCTTCAAATTCATAATGGGTTTTATTTAAATACTCCAACACATTTTCTATTTCAAGGGCAAATCCTACAGCTGGTTCCCCTACCCCAAACTTTTCTGTGAGATTGTCATAACGACCGCCGTTCGCTAAAAGAACATTATGGCTGCCGGCATAGCCTTTAAAGATTACACCGGTGTAATAACCGTGGCGGGAGATCAACATCGGATCAAAGGTGATATTTTCTATTAAGCCTAACTCATTTAACCTATTAAAGAGCTTGGCTAGATTCAAGACTTCCTCATGTGCTTCTTCTGAGAGAGGCAGTTTTTTAAGTTCCGGTATTACATCAGCCGGTTTACCAAAGAGGGTGGGAAGTTTAAGTAATATTTCCTTACTTTCCTCATCTATTTCTATCTCTTTTAAATACCTTCTGATCTCTACCTTGTTCTTAGCAGATAACAGTGCTAAAAGTTCATCTCTTTGTTTTTTCGTTAAATCCATGGTACAGAATATTTCATTTATTAGATCGGCATGGCCGATATCTATTAAAGGTTTCTCGATATGGATGGCCTGCATGGTTTTAATCAAAAGGGCAATCATTTCAATATCAGAACATAGTTTATCACTACCGATCAGTTCAACACCCGCTTGGGTCTTTTCCTTTAGACTTAAACTCTGTGAGTTTTTAGACTGATAGGCGGTAGTTAAGTAAGAAAACTTAAGGGGCCGCGGTGTATCCTGAAAGCGGGTGGCCGCTAAACGGGCGATCGGCATCGTTACATCCGGCCTCAAAACAAGAATCTGTCCGTTTTCATCAACTACTTTAAACATTTCGCTCTTATCTATAACACCCTCAATCCCTGAGTAAAGTTCAAGTGATTCTAAAGTGGGAGTGATGACCTCTCTATAGTCAGCGTTTTGAAATACTTTTCTGATCCTTTTATAGATAGCCCTTCTTCTTCTCAATTCGGCCGGAAGTATATCCCGGACTCCTTCTACAAATGCATTCATCTTATTAATGCCTCCTAAACTTTTTATTAAGTGATTTATCTATTTTAAAAATATGAATAGGGTTAAGTCTGATTTTAAATATGTTATTATATAACCCAATGTTAAATCAGACTTCATATTTTAAGGTCTTTGATGTTAATTATACAATAATTTTATTAGAGATGCATTAATATTTCAAATAAAGTTGGTTTAATGTTATAATAATAGAGTATATTTAGAGAAAAATACAGGATAGGAGTGATTAGATGCTATTTGACTACCACATGCATACCAACTTTTCAGCTGACTCCAAGTATACAATGGAAGAGATGTGTGAGGCAGCGATTGAAAAAAATTTAGATGAAATTGCCATTACAGATCATCATGATATAGACTATCAGGATGACTCCATGGAATTTTTACTGGATAAAGAAAATTATTTAAAAGAAATAGAGAAATATCAAGAGAAATATGAAGGAAAACTAACTATAAAAAAGGGAATTGAGATGGGACTGCAGACCCATATATTAAAAGAAAGTAATGAGTATTTAGATAATGATTTCGACTTTATCATCTGTTCTTTCCACACAGCTGAGAAAAAAGATCTATATAATGGTGACTTTTTTCAAAACTACAGTCAGTGGGAAGCCTATTTAAGATATTTAGAGTCAATCTTAGATGTAGTGCAGAACTTTGATAATTACAGTGTGTTAGGACATCTTGATCTGGTTAGAAGGTATGATTACTATGCAACTAAACCGGATTTAATGGATAATGGAAAAGCGGAAGAAATCATCAGAGAGATCTTAAAAGAAGTGATAAGGAGAAATAAGGGGATTGAAGTCAATACGACCGGTTATTATATTGAGGAAGGCAATAATCCTAACCCTTCTGTTAAGGTCTTGAAGTTATATGAGGAACTAGGCGGAGAGATCTTAACCATAGGTTCGGACAGTCATTCTCCGGACCAGATTGCTTATAAGTTTCCGGAAACTTTAACTTTACTTAAAGAAATTGGTTTTGATAAACTAACTACTTTTTCCAATATGGAACCTGAGTTTCATAAGATATAATATGTGTTTATCATTAAAATTATTAGGTAATCGAGTAGGAGGTAATTAATTATTTTAATTACCGTCCTCTCACAACACCAAG
>CAZGMM010000116.1:0-7235 GCA_964526845.1 uncultured Halanaerobiales bacterium
AAGTAATAGAAGCTCCTTCCAAATCTTGTTTTTGATTTGGTGGGAGAGGTTCACAGTGGTATCATTAGCAGTGGCTTATCTTTTACAAATTACTTTAAAGAAAAGAGAGGTACCTGGTGGATTTTGGAATAGGTTATTGGGGGCAGCTGTCGGTGCAATTGCAGGTGATCTTGTCCTAGGAGACTGGGGCTATATGTTCGGCGGTTATAATGTAATAGCTGGAATTATTGGTGCCGTTGTAATTGGTGGTTTGTATATCTATCTAATGAGCATGAGTAGATTCGGCGGACATCGTCCAGCTAAAACAAGTTAATAATTAGGTTAAGCCCCTCATTTATTAATAAATAAAAATAATATCATATTTAAGTTAACAATTATTTTATAATCTAGTATTTGAAGGTCAAGAAATAACCTTCAGTTGCTAGATTTTTTTTGCTTAAAAAAGTTAAAAAATTGAAGGACCGGACAAATGTCCTAAAGAAATTTTTATTTATTTACAAAAAATTATATAATTTAAATAAGGACTAATATAAACATAACGACATTTACCAAAGGAGGAAATTTCATGAAAAGAATATTATGTTATGGAGATTCTAATACCTGGGGATATGATCCCGTTAATAGTTTAGAAGATCTTAAGCCCTCTCAACGATTTTCAATAGGGGAACGCTGGCCGATGTTATTAGAGAAAGAATTAGGAAAAAATTATCAAGTTTTGGAAGAAGGTTTGAATGGAAGAACCACGGTTTTTAGTGATCCTCTAAAATTTGGCAGGAATGGTGCTGAATATCTTGAAATAGCTTTTAGAAGCCATGATCCAATTGATTATATCATAATTATGCTGGGCACCAATGATGCCAAAGATATCTATAATGCTTCAGCTGAATTCATAGCCCGAGGGTTGGAAAGAATTGTATCAGATTTAAAAAATTATATGAGAGATTCCCTTTCACAAGATACTGAGATATTAATCGTAAGTCCTCTGTATATCTTAAAGAATAAAAATGGTAATTATATCGGCAGCTTTAGTAAAGCTTCCGAAATAAAGTCAAAAAATTTAAGTGATTTTTATAGAAATATAGCAGAAACTCATAATTGTGAATTTTTAGATGCAGCAGAACATGTTACTCCCAGCAAAGAAGATGGAGTTCATCTTAATAAAGAAGGACATAAAAAATTGGCTGAGGTTTTAGCTGATAAGATAAAAAAGACAAGCAAATAAAGACTAATATTTTAATAAAACTTGAGTTTTTAAAAAAAGGAGAACAAAATGAAAAAACAAACTGCCCTGCTTTGGCTTAAGAGAGCATTAATAATATACATAACAGTTACTTTTATTGTAGCGACTTTAAACTTCGGTTTGCAGAATGTGGTTTCCGAAACACAAGCTGAGATAATCCATGAGATATATAAAATATTTGAAAATGAGTTTAAGATCACCCTTATATTAATCTGTTCTTATCTAAGCTGGCAGGTTTTAAAAGGAAAACCAAATAGGAGATTACAGAAAATAAACTTAATTGCCTTTTCTACTACTGCCCTATTTGTGCATGGTATAATACCCTGGTTATTAAATAACCGGGAACTATACTATTTTTTCATGCCGCTGCCTTGGTCTAGTATGGGACTGCAATTAATGGACAGCACCTCTACCTATTACAATCAACAGGTTAACTTATGGGGGACTACGGGCATTTTTGTAGCAGTAACTTTCTTTTTAATCGCAAACCTCTTAGTTTTAATAGGAACATTATTGATCGGCAGGCGCTGGCAGTGTTCTTACCTTTGTATGTTAAACGGATTCGTATCAGAGATCTGGTCAGATGTCTTTCCCCTTTTCGGCAAAAAGAAAAAATTAAGTAAGGGCTGGTTGAGTTTTTTAAAAGTATTCCGCTGGCTTATGTTGGTTGTGTCTTTGTCATTAACAATTTGGTGGGCGACTCGCCTGTTTGGTATACCAATTAGAGGAAACGGTGAGTGGCTGTATGAATTTGAAACCTTAAAATATGTTTCATTAGAACTATTAATGATGATGTTTTTATGGATAGTCTGGACGGGTAGAGGCTACTGCTATTATTGTCCCTTGGGTTCTTTTTTATCTTTAATTAGTAGATTGGCCGGGCAAGAAATAAAAACCGATAATACCAACTGTATTAATTGTGGGCAATGTACTAAGGTCTGCCCAATGGAAATAGATATAGCAGAAGCTGCTAATGAGGGTAAGCCAGTAGATAATTTAAGGTGTGTAGGCTGTGGACACTGTATTGATATTTGTCCCACCCGAACATTGAGTTATGAAACTCATTTTTTAAAGTGGTGGAAATCTCAAAAGGCTGACCAAGTGAATAATATTCATGAAAAGTAGTCTGACAGTTAATATTTTAATTATTATGCAATATTTGGATTGTTATTTATATTTTATAAAAAATTATTAACAATGTTAGCTTTAAAACAAGAGCAATTTGGTTGAAAACGGATAATTAAATTGTTATAATTACCTAGTAAATATCTAGAAACCGTTGAAAAAATTATTCGGATAAAATGTTAAGATAAGTTGTATATAAGTTCTCCCAGAGATCTTTAATTAAGGAGCGAAAAATATGGAAAAGGATAGCTTTTTCATGGAACAGGCCTTACAGGAAGCTAAAAAGGCTTATAAACTTAAGGAAGTTCCGATTGGGGCAGTTGTTGAATGCAAGGGAGAAATTGTAGGCAGAGGCTATAATAGACGCGAGAGCGAAAATGATCCTACTGCCCATGCTGAAATTATGGCCATTAAAGAAGCTGCCCAAAATTTGAATGATTGGCGTTTAGAAGGCTGCAGTATTTATGTGACTGTAGAACCATGTGTAATGTGTGCTGGAGCTATACAAAAAGCCCGTATAAAAAGGTTGGTTTATGGTACCGAAAGTAATAAAGATGGTGCTTCTGGTACTTTATTAGACATACTATCAGACGACAGATTAAACCATCAAGTTGAGATAAAATCCGGTGTTATGTTAGATGAGTGTCGAGAGTTAATACAAAAATTTTTTAAAGAATTAAGATCAGGAAGGATGGGTGAGTCTGGCTGAAACCGCTCGACTCGAAATCGAGTAGGCACTAACCGTGCCTCGAGGGTTCGAATCCCTCTCCTTCCGCCATTTATGTGTATTTTTAATTAAATAGGTAGAATTAAATAAGTTAATATTCTTAGAGTTCTAGTGCTTAATTTATTTTTGAGCATTAATTTCTAAAAAAAGCGGTGGTTTCTAGATATCAAAAAGAAAATTAATTGTCTAAAATAGAATATCAAAAACAGTTACAATATTATAGTATTTATATATCACATTATTCAATAATTTTCCTGTTATGCAAAACCAATATATTTAGTTTATATACTCTAATAAATCAAGTTATTAATGCAGTTTTTTTCACACTAATTGTGTGAAAATTTAGAAAAATAGTAAAAAAATTAATCTACAGGAGGAAATTTACTTTGTACAAGAACAAGCAATTCGTTATATCAATGTTGGTAATAATGGTTTTAGTTTCTAGTATATTTTTATCTGGCTGTGATAATAATACTCCTCAAACTTCTTTGAGCAGTACATATACAGTTTCAGGAGTCGTAGAAGATACAAATGATAGTGGTGTAAGTAATGTAACAGTAAAATATGATAATGGACAAACTAGTACTTCCGAGGAAGGTAATTGGGAAATTGTTGGTTTAACAAATCCTGCTACTTTAGAGTTTGCAAAAACAGGTTATACATTTAAACCTGGTGAATATAATGTTGATAGTCCAGAAACCGGAATTGAAATAACTGCGATTGAGAATAGTGGGACTGTAAATATAACAACTGAAGGTAGTGGTTCTGTTGATAAAAACGAAATATCTACAGCCAGCGGCAATGAAGTTGAACTTACCGCTGTACCAGAACAGGGCTGGAAGTTCGACCACTGGTCAGGAGATATTTCCGGAACAGAAAATCCTAAGACAATAACTGTTGAAGGAGATATAGATGTAAAGGCAGTATTTGTAGAGAAAGATTATCCTTTAAATATTACCATTGAGGGTGAGGGTAGTGTAAATGAAGAGGAAGTTATATCTGGTAGTAGTGATACCGAAATAGAACTAACTGCCCAACCCAAGACAGGCTGGAAATTTGATCACTGGGATGGTGATCTTTCTGGCAGTGAAAATCCTACTATAGTCATAGTTGATCAGGAAAAAAATATAACTGCAGTATTTGTTAAGAAAGTATATCCTTTAAATATTTCTACCGAAGGGTCTGGTACTGTTTCCAAAGATCCTTCTGCAGCTGAATATAAGTATGGAACCGATGTTAAGTTGACGGCTAATCCCGATTCTAATTGGTCTTTCTCAAATTGGGAAGGTGACCTCTCTGGTACTGAAAATCCCAAAACTATTACAATAGATTCTGATAAATCAGTAACCGCTGTATTCAATAGTAATACAGCTAATGATTTTACTTTAAATGTAGGTAGTGGGGGGAATGTTACTGTTGAAGAACCAGATGGTAATAAAGTAACTATAGATGCTAACAGCACATATAATTATACTTCAGAACAAACAGAGACATTGACCCTGACCGCTGAACCTTTAAATAAAAAGTATGTTTTTGATAGTTGGAGCGGTGATTACTCCGGCACCAGTAAGAGTGTTGAAATCACTATAGACCAAGATAAAGTAGTAGATGCTAACTTTGCTGGAAATGTATTTAAATTAGTTAATTCATGGGGGAGTAATTGGGGTCCCAATAATGATGGAACCCTTTATATTACCTATGATGCGGCAATAAAAGTTGAATTAGATACCTGGGTTTTAGGAAAGCGTGATGATTATCAGGCTGAAGCCCTAGCATTATTTGATATCGAAGGCAGTAATAGAGGGGATTGGACATTTGCTATTAAAATACCGTCTAGAAGTAGTAATAATATAAAATACTTCTATCCACAAAATCAGGTCCAAAAAGCGGGAGATGAACCATTTCCTGAAAACAAGATAGCAATGGATATTACAGAATTAATGCCCTTTGAGAGTGAAGATATAGTATTAGAAATCACTAATAATTCTGGCAGCAGCGGAACTCTTGAATATTTTGGACTTGAGATAAATGGCGAGCAATATAGTTCGAACATTTCCAATTTAAGTATAGCTAATGGTAGTACAAAGGAAGTAACGTTAGATAATATATCAAGTCAAACTACTACAGTTAGTTCACTTTCATCCCGCAGCAAATTAGAATCAGCTGCCCGTGATATTACTAGTTCAGATATTGATAATTACCTTAATAAGGTAAATGTAAATAATAAAGGGAATAAAATAATTAATGGACAGGGAACAGGCTGGAAGAATATGAACAGAGAACAATGGCAGAAAGCTAAAGAAACCGGAAGTATTAAGATATTAGAATCGCAAGATGTGCTAAGTACTTTTAATGTTAAATCGCAAGGAGATGGTGAAATAAATATAGTGGATCATTCCCAATCTAAATATTTCCCACCTATAGGTAATCAAGGGGCGGAAGGTTCCTGTGTGGCCTGGTCGATCGGATATTATATTAAAAGCTTTCAGGAAGCCTCAGACCGGGGTTGGGACATAAGTACTGGTGATGATAGTAAAATCATGAGCCCCGAATTTGTCTATCATTTAATAAATGGTGGTGTGGATGCTGGTTCTTACTATACAGATGCTACCCGCCTGATTGAAAATATTGGGATATCGAGTTTAAATGCCATGCCTTACAGCGACAGAGACCATACCAGTTGGCCATCTGAAGCAGCTTTCAAAGAAGCAGCCGATTACCGCTCAGGACTTTATGAAGGATCCACTGGTTACCGAATGACCATAAGAGATAGTGAAGATATAGAAGCTATAAAAACAATTATATCAAATGGTTATCTTGTTACTGTGGCTATTGATGCTGATCAATATGATAAGCTGACTGAAAATGGAGTCTGGACCACTGATAATTATAGTAGTCCCAACTTAAATCATGCTAATACTATCGTGGGTTACTATGAATAAGAAGGAAGATGTTTTATGATAAAAAAAATAACTTACATTATTATTTTGTTTATGGTTTTACCTTTAATTGTTTCTGTACCGGTTAGTTCTTCTGAGATAAAAGAGAAAACTCTAATCAGTGGAAACTACACTACTATAATGATAAATAAGGAACTAGAGGAAAACCAAAAATGGGAATATGAAATTGATGATAATAATGTATTAGAGATCGTTTCAGAAAGTTATACCAAACAGTTAAAAACTGATGATGAAAATGTGATCAATGATATTCATACCTGGTATCTAAAAGCTCTCTCAACCGGTAGTACCCAAATTGAGTTTTTTGTAGTGGATAGTACCGGTAAAAAAATATGTGAGGAGACTATGAAATACAATATTAAAGTTATACCAGAAACGATAGAAGTAAGGACGGACAACTTAATCAAGATAGAATTAAAAGAGAACCGTTCTACTGGTTTTACCTGGCATTTAGAAATAGAGGATAATAATATAGCAAAAGTCCACCATGATAATTATATAGAACCTGATACTGAGCCCGCGAAAGCCGGTCAAAGCGGTATTCATTACTGGTATATTAAGGGTATTAATCCAGGCGAAACCAAACTTAATTTTAAATATTACCGGGATTGGGATGAAGAGAATGTGGCAGAAGCAAGAGAATATATAATAAAAGTTGTTAATTAATATACTTTTTAGTTAGAAAAAGAAATACTTTTATTGTAAAATGGGAGTAAGGATATTGAATATCCTTCTCCCATTATTTAATTTTTAGCTTAAAAAATAGTTAATGATCAATCTTAATGAGACCAAGTTAACCAAAATTATCAAACTTATGAAAAAGAAACTTTTAAAATAATTTGTTTAGAGATAAGCATTTCCAAATTTCAGCTATTAAATCGACTTCACCACTTTACTTATTGCCCTATATATATTATAATAATAAAAGCTTGAAGGAGATATGGGGGACTTCGCGAGAGCAATAGTTAATCATATCTTGGAAGCTTTTTTACATTTAAATATAATCATTAAAAAGCTTTAGTAATCTTGCTTGATTTTTCGAATAAAATCTACTATAATCAATGAGGTAGTCTTAATAATACTTTCTTTCGAGAAGTATACCTCTAACAATTAAATATCATTTATGATAAGCATGGAGAGGTGTCCGAGTCTGGCTTAAGGAGCATGATTGGAGATCATGTGT
>CAZGMM010000117.1:0-7196 GCA_964526845.1 uncultured Halanaerobiales bacterium
TTTAAAATCTATATTTTCCATTATTAAACTCCTTTCTTAAAGGGGATTTTTGTATAAATTTTCTTGTCATTTACTTTTACTTAAAATTTACCATATACTTTATTTATTTGCAAGAGTTTTTAAACCAAGTATCAAGATATGCATATTAAATAGAATTGTTTTATTTCCGAGGAGGGAAGATTGATGGATGCATTTTTGCTGGTAATATTCATAATGGTAGGTATAGCTGGATTGATCTTCAAAGTAGAGGCCGGGGCTTTTATTGGTTTGAGTTTAGCGCCCTGGCAGATAATTAAATTAGATTTGGGACAAAAAATAAGTCTATATGCCATTATCCTTTCTACCATAATAGGAAGCATCTACTTTATTTCAATTTCCAGATGGCTATTATTTTTACTCTACTTATTAGTAGAAGCATATAATTATTGGGGCTATCAAAAAAGATACTCAAAATAACTTGACTTCTGAGTTCAGTGTGATATAAATTAATAATATAGAGAGTAAGCAAAAAAAATAAATATTGAATTAAGATATAAATTGTAACTGTAACAAGGAGGTAATCAGATATGCCAACTTATTTATATGAGTGTGAGAACTGCGGCAGATTCGAAGAATTTCAAAAAATTACTGATGATCCTTTACAAAAATGTCCCGAATGTGGAGAAGATGTTAAAAAAATAATTGGTTCTCCCGGTATTATATTTAAAGGTTCAGGATTTTATTCTACGGATAATAAAAGTAGCAGCTCTAATGTAAATAATGGTACTTCAGAGACTAAAAACAAAGGTTCTGAAAAAACCGAGAAGACGGGAAAATTAGACGGTAATGAAAAAGCTTCTTAATATAGTTTGACAAATCATATGATATTTGTTAATCTTTATAACGGTTCAGCTGGTATGTGCTTCACATATTTGTCTGGGCCTTTTTGTTTGCTCATAAAAAATCAGGGGAGGAAACAATATGTCAAAAATAGAAGTACGGAATTTATATAAAATATTTGGTAATAAACCCCAAAAAGCAATAGAAATGCTTAAAGATGGTGCTACCAAACAGGAAGTATTAGAAAAAAATAATAGCACTGTTGGGGTAAATGATGCAAGCTTTGATGTTAAAGAAGGTGAAATATTTGTAATAATGGGACTATCTGGTAGTGGTAAGTCTACCCTGCTTAGATGTGTTAATAGACTGATTGAACCCACCGCCGGTTCAATTAAAGTTGATGGACAAGAAGTGCGGGACTTTGATAAAGAAGAACTAAGGCAATTTAGAGAAGAAGAATTTGGAATGGTCTTTCAGAACTTTGCACTCTTACCGCATAGAACTGTTTTAGAGAATGCAATGTTTGGACTTGAAATTCAAAATGTTGAAAAAGAAGAAAGAATAAGAAGAACAAAAGAAGCACTGGAAATGGTAGGCCTTGATGGTTGGGAAGATCAATATCCCGAACAACTCAGTGGTGGAATGCAGCAGAGAGTTGGTTTAGCACGTGCGTTAGCTGTTGATCCTGAGATCTTTTTGATGGATGAACCATTTAGTGCGCTTGATCCCCTGATTAAAAAAGAAATGCAGAATAAGTTATTAGATTTATATGAAGAAATGGAAAGAACAATTCTCTTCATCACGCATGATTTAGATGAAGCATTAAAACTCGGGGATCGCATAGCTATTATGAAAGAAGGAAAAATCATCCAAATTGGAGACCATGAAGAAATCTTGACCAATGCTGCTAATGAATATGTAGAAGAATTTGTTGAAGATGTTAATCGTTCAAGGGTATTGACCGCAAAGGATATTATGACTAAACCACGTGAGTTATTATATCCACAGGATGGACCTAGAACAGCCTTACACAAGATGAAAAATAATGAAATAGGCAGTATCTTTGTAGTTGACAGAAATAAAAAGTATAAAGGTATCGTTTATATGGAAGATGTTGTTGATTTGATCAATAATAATGATAGGGACTTTGAAGATCTTATCAAAGACACAACAAAGGCTGACCCGGAAGAGAACTTAAGGGAATTATTTGGAGATATTGCAGATCTTAATGTTCCACTACCTGTATTAGATGATGATGGAAAACTATTAGGTATAATTGTAAAAACTAACGTTTTAGCTAATTTAGCTTCAGAAGGACAATATGACGAAGATTAAAAAAAGAAGGATAATAAGAATTAAAGAAGTACGTAAAAAATTACTCTAGGAGGGTTTTTTACAAAATGAAAAAATTATTATCAATTTTATTAGTATTAGTCTTTACCTTTTCTCTGGTAACTGTTGGAGCAGGCAATATACAAGCAGCTGATGATTCAATTGACTTTGGCTATGTTCAGTGGCCGGGTGTTACAGTAAAAACCCATGTAGCAAAGAGAGTTTTAGAATATCTAGGCTATAAAACAAGTATGACAAGTGGATCACAGGCAATAGTATTTAAAGGTATGGATACCGGTGACCTGGATGCCTTCTTAGGTAACTGGATGCCTACCATGAAGATTCACTTTGATAAATATAGCGAAAAAGGTACTGTTAAAAATGTAAGAGTAAATCTCCATGATGTAGTATACAAAACAGCAGTACCTGAATATGTATATGAAGCAGGTGTTAAATCATTTGAAGATTTAAACGAACACGCTGATAAGTTTAATAAAACAATTTATGGTATTGAACCTGGTAATGAGGGTAATCTCATAATTAAGAAAGCAATTGATAATAACACTTATAACTTAGGCGAATGGAACCTTAAAGCTAGTAGTACAGCTGGTATGCTTTCTGCTGTAAAAAGAGCTGTAAATAATGAAGAATGGATTGCATTTAATGGTTGGAAACCTCACTATATGAATGTAATGTTTGACATTAGATATTTAGATGATCCTAAAGGTATTTGGGGCAGTGGTGAACGTGTCCTAACGGTTGTTAGAACTGGCTTTGAAGAAGAGAATCCAAATGTATATAAATTCTTAGAACAGTTTAAAGTAACTGCTCCTATGCAAAATAAATGGATAGATATGTATAAGAGACAAGAAATGGATCCACAAGAAGTTGCAGAAAAGTGGATAGCTGATAACCTTGATGTTGTAAATCAGTGGGTATATGGAGTACAATCCACTGAGGGAGAAATGGCAAGAAAAGTTATTGCTTCTAAAGTAAGTAAATAACTATTAGTTGAAAATAGTATTTAATAGATTGTTTGTCTTTTAAACTGGCGGCATTCTTCATTGAATGCCGCTAGTAAAATATGTTGTAAAGGAGGTTGATGACAGTTAATAGTATAATACAGTTATTAACCACTAAAATACCATTAGGTAGTTGGATAGAAAATGCAGTAAACTTTTTAATAAATAATTTCAGTGGACCTCTAGATGGTTTTGCTAATTTGATTGAATGGATGGTAAATAATTTTGAAGCAATATTAAGTTTTGCCCATCCATTAATAGTGATAGCAATATTTGCAGCAATAGCCTGGAAATTAAAAAATTATAAATTATCAATTTTTGTAGCCTTAGGTTTAGGTTTAGTCCTGAACTTACAAATGTGGGGACCGCTGGTAACTACCTTAGCTTCCATTATTACATCAGTGGTTGTAGCTTTAGTAGTCGGGATTCCAATTGGTATCTTGAAAGCTCATATTAAAATAATTGACTATATTACGAGACCAATACTGGACTTTATGCAGACTATACCTCCATTTGTATACCTAATTCCTGCTTTAATGTTCTTTGGATTAGGTACTGTTTCTGGTGTAATTGCGACTGTTGTATTTGCAATAGCACCACCGATAAGATTAACTTATCTTGGCATCCAACAGGTAGATGAGGAATTAATAGAAGCAGGTAATGCTTTTGGTGCTAACTGGTGGGAAATATTAACCAAAATTGAACTACCAGGAGCTATGCCTTCCATTATGATGGGTGTAAACCAGTGTATAATGCTTTCACTCTCAATGGTTGTAATAGCAGCCATGATCGGCGCAGGTGGACTTGGTAAACCTGTCTTAAGATCACTGTCTGTTGTAGATATCGGATTAGGATTTGAAGCAGGTTTAGGTGTAGTTATTATAGCAATGGTATTAGATAGAATGTTCGGAAGAGATTAAATAAAATACACTAATAAAATCTGTCCTTAGTAAGGGCAGATTTTTTTGTATATATCCCCACTTTTAGACCAAACAGAACAAGAGATAAATATTATAGAAAATTAATTGAATATAAAATTTAGCTATGCTATTATTAATTAAAATAAATGAAACTAGGTGAAATAATGGATGAAAAAATAGTAGCGGTAAGTAAGTGTGAAGATTATAAGGAACCTAATCTTAATATTGCCTTAGATCTTATTTTTGATCAACTGGGTAGTATAGAAAATTTTGTTAAACAAGGAGATATAGTAGTAATTAAACCTAATATGCTACTGGGGAAAAAACCGGAGCAAGTTGTAACAACCCACCCTGAATTAATCAAACAAGTAATAAAGAGACTACAAAAGATAGATTGTAAAATAATAATCGGAGACAGCCCCGGTGGTCCTTTTAATGAAGTTAGGTTAAAAAACATCTATAAAAAGGTCGGTTTTTATGAGTTGGGAGAACTAGAAAATGTTGAACTAAATTATAATACGGATTCAACAAAAGTATCCTTTGAAGATGGGCTTTTAGTTAAATCATTTGAAATAGCTGATTTTATTAAAGAGGCCGATGCTATTATTAATATGTCCAAATTAAAAACACATTCTTTTATGAAGTATACCGGTTCTGTAAAAAATCTTTTTGGAACTATTCCCGGTATGATTAAAGCTGAATACCACCTCAGGATGCCGGAAGCAAATAACTTCGCTTTAATGCTGGTCGATTTGGCCAGATTAATCAAACCACAACTCAATATTATGGATGCTGTATATGGAATGGAAGGGGCCGGGCCCTCAGCAGGAGAGAAAAGAAATTTTGGTTATCTGATGGCAAGTACTTCCCCTTTTTCACTTGATTTAGCAGGTACACATCTTTTTAATATGAAACAAAATGAAGTACCAACCATAAATCAGGCAATTCAAAAAGGTATTACAGGTACTTTCGATGAAATTAAGATAGTAGGTGATAATTTAATACCAGCTAAAAATACAAAAGTACCTAAAATTAATAAATCAGATACTAGAAATGTCAGTGATCTTCCCCATTTTTTAGCAAAAATTATTAATAAGTTATTAAAACCACGTCCTGTCTTTAATACTGATAAATGTGTAAAGTGTGGAGATTGTGCAGCTAATTGTCCAGCTGATGCTATTGAATTAGACGATTATCCCGAAGTTGATCTTGAAGCCTGTATTAGATGTTTTTGCTGTCAGGAGTTATGTTCTTATGAAGCGGTTGATATTAAAAAGCCTTTATTAGGAAAAATATTTTTTAATTAAGTTAAAATTAGATGGTGAATATAATGAATAAAAAAGGCAGAAATATTTTTAATACCATAAAAAACTACAAACAATATTACTTTAAATCCGACTTATATTCGGGCTTATCAGTTGCCACTCTCTGCATACCTCAAAATATGGCCTATGCCCTAATTGCAGGACTTAATCCTATTTAAGGTCTATATACCTCAATAGTTTCTCAAATTATCTCGACAGTTACAGGCAAATCCAGTTATATAATAGTCGGTCCAACTAATTTAATGGCCATGGCTATTGCGAGTAACTTAAATTATGTGACAGAAAATAATTATCTGGAAATGGTCGTATTATTAACTTTTCTAGTCGGATTATTTCAGATTATGGCAGGCCTATTTAGGTTGGGTAAATCAGTTAAATATGTTTCTTACCCGGTAATAATCGGTTTAACTTCAGGGGCAGCTTTTATTATTGGAATCGGCCGGATAAAGAATTTAATTGGTATTGATTTTGGTCATACCAAAGTCGTACTTATAATGTATTTATTGAATTTTACAAATTAATCATAAATTTGAGCACAACAAATATTATTTCATTATTATTAGCTAGTTCAACTATAACAATAATCCTACTATTAAAAAAGAGTAGGTTTAAAGTACCTTCTTATTTATTAGGAGTATTTTTAATTATCTTAATAACTATAATATTCGGATTGGAGCCCTTTGTGGATACAGTTGGTAAATTAAATGTAGATAGCTTTAGTATTGGGATTCCGAATTTAAAGCTAAATGATGTTTAAACACATCCTCAAAGGCATTAGCAGTAGCCAGTGTAGGTTTAATTCAAACCCTGGCCTTCGTTAAATAAATCTCAGTGAGAGAAAATGAGGAGTTAGATATCAATAAAGAATTTATTAGTCAAGGTTTGATGAACTTTGGTTTATCTTTCTTTAATGGATTTGCTAGTTCGGCTTCTTTTACTAACACTTTTGCTAATGCTCGAAGTGGGGCTAAAACCAGAATTTCAGAACTGATTTCGGCTTTGGCTATAATAATTTTTATATTATTTTTTGGATTTTTCATTAGATATATTCCGATCGCCTCCCTGGCGGGGCTGGTTTTAATTGTCGCCTATAATATGATAGAAATAAAAGAATTAAAGGAATTAATTAAGGCTACAAAAGCTGATACTTTGATTTTTGTGATAACCTTTTTAGCAACTATCAGTTTTCGCAGAATTGAATATGCAATTTATCTTGGAGTATTATTATCAATCATTTCAGTGATAAAGTCAAGTTCTGAAGCTAAAGTGGGACACCTTAAATATGATGAAGATTCACATGGTAAGATAGTACAAACTGTGCCAGAAGAGATCGCCGATGATGAGTATATCATATTGAACTTAGTGGGAGATTTTACTTTCAGTGCAGCCGATAGTTTCAAATATGAACTAGAACATGTATCTAATGCAGGCTGCGGTTATATAATTAGGATCAGAAAAATTGACAATATAGATATAACATCGATTAATGAACTAAAAAAATTCATTAATGAAGTCCACCCTGAAGATAGAGAAGTATTGATTTCGGGGGTTAACCAGAAAAAATATGAAATCCTTAAAAACTTAGGTATAATAGATATGGTGGGAGAAGATAATGTCTTCTTTGAAAATGATATGATTTTGTCTTCCACGCTAGATGCAGTGGAGTATTTGGAGAATGATGATAATGGTGAGGATGATAAATCCTCATAAAACAATTCTTATTTTTAGGTTCAATGAGTAAAATTTATGAAAAACAATGGTGAATTATTATGAAAAAA
>CAZGMM010000118.1:0-1000 GCA_964526845.1 uncultured Halanaerobiales bacterium
TTTAACCCTCCATTTTATTTGTATCACTTTTAGATTTTAATTAATATTGAATAAATAAAAAGGTATTATTTAGATAATTTATTAAAGATTAGACTTGATTATCCTTTAAATGTATAAGAAAAGAATAAATAATAAATCAAGATTTTGTCCTAAATCCCTTAATATTTTAATCTATTACATTAATATATTATTATTTTTTAAATTGGTTCTTCTCCAAAACAGTTGATAAAATCATAAAAATTAATAGTATATAATTGTTCTTATCCCTTATATAGCAAGGTTTTTATGATTCTATTATACTTAAACTATATTATAATATTCCTCTCAATTAAAATTGACAATATTTATTAATATAACAGATAAGTTACTTGTTTTCTACCAACGGTTATGAAAAAGTTCCACAAATTTATCTATTATTTAAAAACTCCACTAATAAAACCCCCAGTTGATGAAACCTGGGGGTTTTTATTAGCGATTATATTAGCTATTTATATTATTAGGATACTTCATATTATACTATAAGAATATTTGATTTAATATACATTTAAATGTATCCCATAGTATTTAGCTTCATCAACTACTATAGTGTTATCGTTAATTGGGAATGTAACTTTATATTCAAATTTACCTGGTGAAGGATTACCAGACGGTTGAGTATCATATCCTTGAATATATACATTGAACTCACCATCTGAACAGAAATTGAATTCATTTAAAAGTGAAATTTCAATTTCTACTTCTCCTTCTGAGACTACAGATAAAGTTGCAAAACCTACATGAACATCTTGATCTGCAAAAATAGAAACTGTTTTTTTAGTTCCATCATATTCCAAGTAAGTAGCCCAATTACCACCTCTTCCTGGATTATATGGTTCTTTACCTGGTTCATCACCATTAGCTGCCCAGGCAGTTTCGCATTCAATATCTATAATATTTAGTATACTAACCAATACAGCTTCGGTTTCTCCTCCTGCTTCCACTGTAGCTGTGCTGCCCTCAC
>CAZGMM010000118.1:1100-2590 GCA_964526845.1 uncultured Halanaerobiales bacterium
CATCAGCCGGTGCCAGCATATCATCGTCCCAGATCTTTTCTACCTTCAAACAGCCGCGATCAATATCGTTTTGTATTTCCACCAATACAGCTTCGGTTTCTCCTCCTGCTTCCACTGTAGCTGTGCTGCCCTCACCGGGATAATTTATAGTCGTTGTGTAATCGGCTACTGACACTTCCTCTACATAGTAATCTCCTACTATTAAATTACAGAAGGTGTATGTCCAACTGTCATCTGCTGTCAACTGGTATGTTGCTACCCGTACATCATCTGAAGATCTATAAAGATTTACCGTGATACCATCAGCCGGTGCCAGCATATCATCGTCCCAGATCTTTTCTACCTTCAAACAGCCATATTCTGGTACACAAATTTTGAATTCAAAGTGACTGATTCCAGGAGTTATATTTTTATTTTCAGGAGATATTAAATTACAATCATTGTATACAGGATCATCTGAATAATCGTACAAATTAGCATTCGGTCCACCTTTAACAACCACTCCTTGTACAATAGGAATATCATCTTCAGTCCAAAACTTTAATAATTGACCATCATCATAAATTTCATAATTAATGGTAACTCCTTCAAATGTCTTCGAACCTGATGTAGGTGGATCAACTTTGAATACATAACATGGAGGTGATACACTATCAAAACTATAGTTAGTATCTTCATCTGGATTTAATTCAGGGTCGACTTTCGGTCCATTACAAACTGGCATAGTTGTTGCTGCAAATCCAACTATACCTGAACCAAACGTCAACAAAAATACAATTGACAAAATTAATATTATACTCCAATTAAAATTTGCTTTCTTATAACTCATAATTTATTTCGCCTCCTCATTGGATTTAATGTAACCTTAATTTTCCTGTCACCATCTAGCTCTCTGTCAGTAAAATTGGTGACTATTTTAATCTGACAGGTCAATGCTTCCAATGAGATAAATCTTATAATAATTAATCTATTTATAATAAAAAGTTTGGAGCTTTGGCTTAACTAATTCATCATTATTTAAATTTCTTTTGTTTACCACCTCCCTCTTTCTATTTCAAACTTATATAAACTTTTATATATTGTATATATTCCCCCTTATTCAGGTAATATATAAATATTTTGTTTTTTAAGTCCTAAACTATTAATCATTATCTCTGTTTGATTATTATTTTAATATCCTGTTTTATTAATTCTTCTGGTGTTATCTCGATATTATAACTGCCTTTATCAGGAATCATTGTATCTTCCGGTAGTGACTTACTCATAATCTGTAATGTATATTCTCCTAAGGGTACATCTCTAAAAATAAAGGAACCATCACTTTTTGTAAAAACTATTCTATTTAATTCTTCTAATTTAATCCCGATATGGTTGAGAGGAATATTCTCATCTTCTCTAATTCCATATTTATATTTTTCTAAATAAACTTTACCTTCTATTTCTCCAAGTTGAGTTAATCCCAATTCTAGGAATAAGTTCTCATTTTCTCT
>CAZGMM010000118.1:2690-7122 GCA_964526845.1 uncultured Halanaerobiales bacterium
CCTTCATACTCCTGGAATTTAGACTTTCTACCTGCAAAACCCAGGGCTTGACTGAAGTATAGTGAAGCCTCATATACTGGTATTTCACTGGTCTTAGATTCATAATCCCTTTCAAATCTAAAGAAACCTTCCAGACCTGAAAATAGGTATCTGCTTACTTCAATGCTGTAATTTTTTTGAGCTGTTTCTCTCGTACCATACGGCCCAATATATTCAAAATCAATATCCAGTTCCCAAGCACTATCTCGATTATAATAACTTAAAGAAGACTCACTACTTAAATAACTGTCATCTTCAAAATAGGTATTTTTAAGACCCGTTGTAAAGTTCAGAGACCTGGGGATACTGTAATTAATAAAAAGCTCTAATTCCTGTAATTTTTCGGTAGTCACATTCCCATCTTCATCTTTTTCATATTGATCAGTGTTGGATATACCGGCTATAATTGAAGTATTAGCAGTAGCTTTAAGCCTGGTCTTTAAATCAACCTCAGATTCTCTTTCGAATTTACCACCCTCTAACGAGGTAAATTCTGTTTCATAGTTTCCGATAAAAGTTATATTTTCTGATAAATTTCTTCTCAAATCAAACTCAAGCGATGTATAATCTCTCCTTTTAGTTAAATGAGTATCATTATTCTCATCATAGAAATTAATATTCGCCAAATTATAATTAACTTCACCACCTATTATAGTTGCTCCGCGATATGTTTTACCATCTATTAAAAAGTCAACAGAATTCTGACTTTTTTCAGTAAGATCTAAATCTCTCCACTCATTCTCCTCATACCTAGTTACTATCTCTGTTGCTATACCAAACTTGTTTCTAGCCCTATCACTATAATCAAAAGATAAATTATAAACAGTTAAATCCAGATCATCCATATCAGATATTGATTTGGTGTTTTGAGCTTTAATACCTAATAACCAATTTTCATTAAGTTCTTTTTCATAAATCGATTGTAGCTTTTGGCCTTTTTCAACATCAACATAATCCTCAACAAGGGGAGAAACATATGAATAAGAAACATTAATATAGCCATCTTCACTGGTATAAAGTGTACTAGCTCTAACTCCATATTCGATCAAACTTATTTCTCTCGCTGCCATACCATCAATAAAGAATACCAAGGGAAGATCTTTTGACCTTAGTGCAATCCTTGCTAGACTACCACCCTCAAAACCATCTTCACTGGAATCATTATTGATTCTTTCAGCCCCTAGCTCCCATAAAAGTGATGTATTAGCTGTAGGTGCATACTTTATTTGCAGACCTCCTACATTAAAAAAGGTCTCTGAATCATCATCTTTTTTATATCTACCGGCTGCAAATATTCCTTCATTTGTACCCTCCTCAAATATATTTAGACTACCCGCTACTTTTTTAACTATCTCTGTTTCTTTCCCTTCAACATCAGTAATTGATATTCTAAAGATATTGGTCCTATTAATAGTTAAGGGTACATTTTCAAAGTGGTAGCTGTCTTCTCCTTGATAGATATATTGTTCTTCAATTTTTCTATCATTAACATAAAGTTCTACCGTACTACCCTCGCGTGCCTCACCTTTAACAGAAGTATAGGCCCTTCTTTCACTTATTTGTTGAACGGGATATTGTATATATACACCCCTCAAATCAACTCTACCGAGTGTATCAGATAATCTAAACCTATTATCACCTAAAACAATAAGTCGATCATTTTCAGAATTCCTGGCTCTTAATAATGGGTATTCAATATTATATCCCTTAGTGTCATAATCATATTGCAACTCTTGTTCAACCGAATAAGTCCAGGTAGCTGCCCTCCCATGAACTGCAGTCAAGTTATTAAATAATAATGAACCATCAGTAGAATCCTCTTCAAATTCATATTCAAATCCAAATTTATAATGAATAGATCCTATTGAAAAATCTTTTTGGTCTACCTCGGGTTGTATTTCTAAAAATTCCGGCCTTTCTTTAATTCCCGAATCTTCTTGTTCTACATAATCATAATCTACAATTAGTTCCTGTTGCCGCGGTTCCCATCTTACTATGGCACCTGTTAAATATTCAATTAATTTTGTGGTTACATAAAAATCCCCCTCCATACTTACTGGAGGTTCTGAAGACCATTCCGGGTGGTCATAATAAATCTCATTTTCTAAATCAATCTGTACACTTCTGTCTTTATCTTCATAATATAAAGTTAAAAGTTCATTTTCCCTAATATAATTTATTTCTATATCCACCCAACGAGATAAGGAAACTAAAGGAACCAAAATATAATCTTCCTTATCTATTATTTCAAAAATTTCTTCCTGGCTGATAACTTCTCCTTTGGATCGTATTGTTAGCATTACATTTGTAGGATATATTTCTTGCGCTGATAATGATATTTGATAAGAAACTATCAATAATGAAAATATAAAAAATATGATTAAGTTTTTATAAATTAAATCTTTCAATCTCATCCCCCCTTAGTAATAATTCTTTCAAAAAGCAACAAGTAAATTTGTCTATTTAACAGTAATACTTATAACCACATAGGATTTATCTAAATACAGAAAGTGAAGAATATTTTTCCAATATATTTATTAACATTGAGACAAGTGACAAATATTGATAGTTCAAAGTTTTTCTCTAAGTAATAATTTATGGGAGATAAATATATTAACGAATATATAAACTAATAAAGTTTAAATATTTAGAATTAATATATTTTAAAAAAAATTGAGGAAATTCAAATATTTAATGAATGGGTGAGAGTTGATAAAAAGATAGTAAGTAAAAATATTTTATATTTTAGAACAATAAAGAAATGAATTAGAAAAGAAATGAAATTATCTTGAAAGGCAAAAACAAAGTAATCAAGAACAATTATCTTAAAAATTATATAACATTTTAAAAAGGGTATAATAAAAATATCTTCATCTGTTAAATAACTCGCCATTGCAAATAAATATTTGTTCTATTAAAAATTAAATTATTTAAAATTTTTTCTATCTTCCTTTCCTAAAGAAATGACTACATTAGTATATATGATTATTTAATATACTTTTTAAAACTCATCAATACTAAATAACAATTTAATCACTCTAACATATGTTTATAAATAAACATTATTATTCGTTCTAAAATTTTCTCTTCTTTCATAGTTATTTTATCACTAAGATATATAAAAAGTTTCTAAAAAGTTTCTAAAATATCTAAACTTTTTATAAATTAAATTTTACTTTTAGAAATTTAAGTTAAAAAATAAGGGGATACATTATTACTGCTAATAATACTGTATCCCAATTAAACTCATCTTTTTTATTCTTTTGAATCTGCTTCTTTAGATTTTTCTTCAACAGAATCTTGAATAGCCTGTTTTATAAGTTTATAAGTTTCCTCTACATCTTCATGATCTGTTACAATGATATTGGGGGTTTCCCCATAATAATGCTTAAATATTTCAAATATAATAAAGCCAACTATTAAAGTTACAATTCCAATACTAATATCATAAAGAAAATTTGCCAGTGTAAAAACAACGCCAGTAATAAGTCCAATTAAAAAGAATAAGTAACTATTTTTCTGGTGTAAAAAAACAAATATCTTTTCTTTGAATTTCCAGAATTTCTTTTTAATAATATCACTCCCAGTTGTTTAATATTGGAATCTTTTAAATCATAATAATTTAAAAAATTCCTGATATATAGATTAATCATTAATTTTAAATTTCTTCCCTACCCCTGCAAGGATAAAGTTCTCTTTAAATACTTGAGCAAATATTTCTCTAGCATTATCTCCTGAGCAGTGACAGGGAGCGACCTTATTAACTCCCATATCATTTAGTTTGTTTGCAATTTCTTTTATCTTGACAGGTTTTTCATTTGATAAGTGAAACCCTCCCAGTAGTAGATAAACATCTTCCTTAAATAGGTCCTGTGCTTTTTCAACAATATTAACTACACCCGGATGAGCACATCCCGTTATAACTACCAGTCCTTTGGCTGTCTTAATTATCAGGGATTGTTCCTTTAATATTACTCCTAATTCTCCGGATAAATAAGCTTCTTCACATATTTGAACTGAATTATTGACTTCGACTAATTTAGCTCCCTTCTTTCTAATGTTTTGTTTTTCAATAGCAAGAAAGGAACTAGGGGCATATACCGTTACATCATCGTTTAACTCTAGAAATGAATCTAATCCTCCAGTATGATCTAAGTGTTTATGAGATAATATAATGGTATCTATATTTTTCGGATTAATAGAGAGCTTATCCATATTATCTAAAAGAATGGAACTTCTCCATTTGAGTGGGAAAAATTAAATAAAAAAGAAGGACATAAGCTTAAAGACCTCTAATATTTCTTTATCCCAAATAAATATAAGAGGAGGTCTTTACCTATGTCCAATTTTAGTATATCATCTTTATTCCCCTTTCGTCGAGTAAAAATTGATA
>CAZGMM010000119.1:0-7034 GCA_964526845.1 uncultured Halanaerobiales bacterium
TTACATTTTTCATCTCTAATAATATTTCTTTTTGATTACTCTGACTACTCATAAATCCACCTCAATTTTCTATATATCATTAGTTATCCCTTACTTCTTCTGTCTTGGGTCAAGGCTGTCTCTTAAACCATCACCTAAAAGGTTAAATCCTAATACACTGAATATAATAGCAATACCCGGGAATGTAATAATCCAGGGTGCAGTCAGCATTGCAGAACGTGCATCAGAAAGCATAACTCCCCATTCGGGTGTGGGTGCCTGAGCACCAAGACCTAAAAATCCTAAGGCCGCCGCATTTAAAATAGCAGTAGCAAAACTCATTGTGGTTTGAACAATTAAAGGAGATAAAGAGTTAACAAAGATATGTCTGGATATTAACCAGAAATTATTGGCTCCCATCGTCTTAGCGGCCATTACATATTCTTCCTCTTTGACGGAGAGCACCTGTCCTCTGACAACTCTTGCAAACCTGGGGATACCAACAATACCGATCGCAATCATCGCGTTTGGTAGACCCCGACCTAAAATTGCTACTATAAAGATCGCCAATAGAATATATGGAAAGGATAATAATATATCCATGAATCTCATAATTAGGGTATCTATTTTACCACCATAAAACCCTGATACTAAGCCTAAAATAGTACCAACAAGTAATGAAATGCCAACCGAAACAAAACCAACCATTAATGACAATCTAGCTCCGTAAACAATTCTGGAAAATAGGTCTCTACCCATCTGGTCAGTACCTAAAAGATAGAAATTATCAGAACGCTGGCGGACACTACCAGTTTTTTGAGTTTGCCCTTGCGTAGTTTCTTGTTTAAAAGCTTCATCACTGGTACTGCTTTTTGAGGAAGAAGTCCAGCTACCAGAGGAACTGTCGGTGCTTTCACTTTCCTCAGCTGCCGGTTCATTACCGGAAGACCAACCCGAATCTGAGCCCGACTGACTTTGTGAGGACTCTTGTTCGGTTTCTCCAGATGTCCAACTTCCCTGGTCACTTGCATCCTGCTGTTCGGTTTGAGTAGTACTCTTATCTTCAACTGCAGCAGGTTGAGACTGTTCAGCTTCTTCTGACCCCCACCAGGTTGGTGGAACTCCTTCATCACCGAATTGAATTTTAATAGGATCATAAGGGGCAATTATGGGAGCAAAGATTGCAACTAATACCAAGACAGCCAGCATAATCATACCGAGAACTGCCAGCCGATTTCTCATCAAGCGTTTCCAGGCATCTTTAACTAAGCTAGATCTTTTAGCTTTTTTTACAACTTCTTTTTGGTTTTCATTCTTTTTCATAATTTACAATAACTCCTCAATTTATCAATATTTAATACGTGGATCCAATAAAGAATAAGTTAAATCCGTTACTAGATTAACCAGTACAAATAGGAAAGTAACGGTTAAAGTTGCTCCAATTACAACGGGGAAATCCCTCTGTAAAATTCCGTCTAATAACCATTTACCCATACCGGGCCAGGCAAAGACGGTTTCAGTTAATACCGCTCCGGCCATCAATCTACCAAACTGCATACCAAAAACAGTGGTAATCGGTATGGCAGCATTCTTGATAGCATGGATAAATACATCTCTGAATTTTAAACCCTTAGCCCGGGCGGTCCTCATGTAATCCTGTCTTAGCACATCTAAAAGAGAAGACCTGGTCATACGAGCGATAATAGCCATGGGAATTGTTCCCAGTGCTATCCCGGGTAATATTATATGTTTAACAGCAGAAATAAATATGTTCCATTTACCTGTAAATAAACTTTCCAATAAATAAAAATGCGAACTTAAAACTGAAGGATCAATCTCTGCCGCCAATCTACCGGCCGTGGGTAAGATATTAAGAAAAACTGCAAAGAATAAAATAAGCATAAATCCTAACCAGTAAATCGGCATTGATATACCAAACAATGCAATGGTAATTGAGATATAATCAAAGATTGAATTCTGTTTCCAGGCTGAAATTACTCCAGCCAAACCTCCAACTATTAAAGCATATATCATGGCAAAAGTTGATAGTTCAATTGTAGCCGGTAATTTTTCCATTAAAACAGTAGAAACAGGTCTCTTAGAGATGAGAGATTCTCCAAAATCCAATTCAACAATATCCGTTAAAAACCTTCCATATCTAATTAAAAACGGATCATCTAAACCCATTCTTTCCCGGGCCGCTTCCAGTGCTTCTTCAGATACATGCTGGCCGAGCATAATCTGAGCAGGATCACCGGGAATTAGATCAACCATACCAAATATTAGAAATGACATTATTAATAATACTGGTATTATATAAATTAATCGTTTTATTATATACCTTAACATGTAAGAACTCTCCTAATTCTAAATTATGTTGTATTAATTAAACAATATAGTAAACCTGCTGATTGAAAAGAACATACAACCAGCAGGTAATCTTTCAAATGTTGAAAATAACCTTACTTTTATTTATTGTTCAATCCATGTATTTTGTAAATAAACTCCACCGGTTGGGTGAATTACAAATCCGTTTACATCTTGAGCTGTACCCATCGCTTTCATAACATGACTTAATGGTACCCAGGGAGCATCTTCATGAATTACATGTTGAGCTGCCTTATACATACCAGCTCTTGCTCTTTGATCTCCCATGGTCTGCTGGGCTTGAATTAAAATATTGTGGAGTTCATCACTTCTATAGAAGGCAATATTACCTGCGCTACCTTTTTTGGTGTTATCTTTATCAAGTAGAACGTATATGAAGTTATCAGGGTCACCGTTGTCACCGATCCAACCTAATAATGCCATATCGTGTTCAGCATTTTCAGTCTTTTCTAAATAAGTACCCCAATCATATGTGACTAGCTCAATGTCAACACCAATGTCTGCGAGATTACTTTGTACTGCTTGAGCTACTTTCTTACCATTAGGCATATATGGTCTTGGATTACTCATATACCATAATTCAGCAGAAAATCCATCTGGATAACCTGCTTTTTTTAGTAACTCTTTAGCTTTTTCAGGATTATAACCATAGTCTTCTACTTCGTCGTTATAACCCCAGAGTGTAGGCGGTAGTGGGTTCTTAGCAGGTTTTGCAGTACCTTTATAAGCACCCTCTATTATTGCTTCTTTATCAACGGCTAAGTTTATAGCCTGTCTTACTAATTTATTGTCGAAAGGTTCTTTTAGGTTATTCATTGCGAGATAACCAACATTCATACCGGGTTGAGTTAATAGCTTCAAGTTATCATCAGATCTAACTGATTCAATATTTTGGGGGCCAAGGCCGTCAATCATATCAAGGTCTCCACCTTTAAGACCCATTACTCTTGTAGTATTCTCAGGTACTACACTGAATACTACCTTATCTAAGTATGCATTTTCTCCCCAGTAATTTTCAAACCTTTCTAATGTAATAGTTGAACCATGTTCCCAGTTGACGAATTCAAATGGTCCGGTTCCAACTGGACTTGTTCTAAATCCTTCTACACCCTTTTCCTTCATAGCTTCTTCTGAAACTATAAAAGCAGGGAATGTAGCTAAGTTATAGATGAATGGGGCATATGGTCTGGTAAGGGTAATCTTAACTTGGTAATCATTGACCTTTTCGACCGACTTAACCATATTGTACATGTAACCCCAATAAGCGAAGTCACCTTTATGATATGGATGGTCTTCATTCATCTGGCGTCTGAAGGTGAATACTACATCGTCAGCTGTAAATTCTGAACCATCGTGGAATGTAACATCCTCGCGGAGTTTAAATTCCCAAACTCTGCCCCCTTCGCTAACACGCCATTGTGTAGCAAGGGCAGGTTTAACTTCAGTACTACCTTCCTTGTACTTAACTAAACCTTCAAAAACATTTGTAATAACTTTAACTGATTCACCATCAGTCACATCGGCAGGATCTAAACGTACTGCGTCAGACCCTCTACCGAAGACAAGAGTTCCGCCTTTTTGCGGTTCCTGTGCTAATGCGGTCCCAAATAAACCAACAACTAATGCTGCTACTAATCCTAATACTAATAGAGTTTTTCTGCTCAACTTATAATCTCCTCCTCTATACTATTTATGCTAATTCTTATATATAAAAATGGTAACAACTGCTGATGTATATGTCAAGTATATGACCTATTTAAAAAATTTGTACAAATTAATAAAAACAAAAATAGCCGATTCAACCCCATCCTATTACTAAAGATGAAGTATCTATCGGCTATTTCCTTAAAGGTTAAAATTATAATTTTTTCATCGTATTACTAATCTAATCTAAAATACTATTTAAAAACCAGGTTACAATACTCAATAAAATTGCTCCGAAAACTGCGCTCCAGAAACCGGCCACCATAAAACCGGGTACTAATGCAGCGGCCAACCAGAGCATGAGTCCGTTAACAACCAGCAGAAATAATCCCATTGTTAAAATAGTTAAGGGTAAGGTTAAAACAATGAAAATTGGTTTAACTACTACATTTACAATACCCAAGATCAAGGCTGCTACAAAGCCGGCAAAAAGACCTTGGATGGACATCCCGGGTATAATATATGCTGTGATAAAAAGAGCTACCATCGTAATTAATAGTTTCGCCAGTAATCCTTTCCTTTTCTTTTTAAATTCATATTGGTAAGTGGCCATAAAATCCCCCCTATAGGTATTTGTCTAAACCTTTATCTTTTAAAAGCTTTCTCAGCTTTTTTACATCCTGGGCATTATCTTTATTACAGACTAAAACCGCATCTTCCGTATTTACTATGATTAAATTATCTACACCTATGGAAGTAACTAATTTATCTTCACTATAGATAATGGTATCTTCTGTATCAATACCCACATGCTCGGAATTGACATTTACAATATTATTATCCTGATCCTTTTTGCCTACTTCTCCTAAGGCTGTCCAGCTTCCTACATCATTCCAGCCAAAATCGGCCGGGATTACAAAGATTTCATCCTCTTTTTCTAAGACACCATAGTCAATTGAAATTCCTGCTATACATCTGAACTGTTCATCAATAACATCTTCTTCATTGTCTGTCCCAATTGCTTTTGCTATTTTTGAAAGTGTTTCATATATTTCAGGTAAATGCTTTTTGATTTTATCTAATATGGTCTTAGTCTTCCAGACGAACATACCGCTGTTCCAGTAATAATTACCGCTTTCAAAAAAATCGGTCGCCTTTTTATAATCAGGCTTTTCTGTAAATTCCTTGACCTTAAATATCTTATTGCCCCTTATGTTATGGACCTCTTCACCCCGGTGGATATATCCATAGCCTGTTTCAGGGCGGTTTGGCTTTATACCCAGGGTAACAATATTTTCTCCTTGCTTCGCATAATCAGCTGCACTTTCTAATATATCTATAAAGTTATCATTGTTTTTTATAACATGGTCAGAGGGTAGAACTACCATTGTAGATTCCGGATATTTACGGTTAATATAAAGGGATGCCAGGCCAATACAAGGGGCCGTATTTCTCTTACAGGGTTCTACTATAATATTTTCACGCGGTAAATCAGGTAACTGCTTGGCGATCTTTTCAACATAGCGGTCATTGGTAGCAATAAAGACCCTATCAATATCTACCATCTCTCTTACCCGGTCTACTGTACACTGCAGCATTGTTTTTTCATCACTGGTTAATTTTAAAAACTGCTTGGGATTGTCCATCCGACTTACCGGCCAAAAGCGGGTTCCCACTCCCCCGGCCATAATTAGTACTGTCTTCATTCTTACAACACTCCATTTATATTATTTTTTATTTGGTCTAATTCTAATATTAAAAATCAAGAAATCTACTATCTTCACCTCTATAATATATTACAATAGTTGCAAACAGATTCCTTCTTTTAATCATAATAAACAATTTAACAGCCATTTTCAATCCATTTTGCCATTTGTTTTTAGTACTTAAAAATTCACCTGGGTTAAAATAATATTTAAGGTAAATCTTTAATTTAAAGTAAAAAGAAGGAATTATTATATTTTTGTACAATTATTATCTATACCCTAAGAAAGGAGAATTTTGACATGAAAAAATTACTGATACTCCTTTTTGCCTTTATTTTATTATTTATACCTGTTAGTGCGACGGCTTATGAAGTTGATGTTAATTTGGAAAGCAAGTTTGGCAACTTGGTGGTTACTAATACTCCCACAATTGGTAATATAGAAGAAAACAACCTCTCTTTAAATACTATCATGTTGAAAGCAAATTTCAACCAATATATTTTTAGAGAATGGGCTGATTTTTATTCTATTACCCTGGGTACAAACTTATTAGATACCAGTACTGAGGATACTGAAATAATCTATTATGAGGGAAGTTTATATAATAAGGTAGATAAATTAAAGGGAAATACAGAGCTAAACGGCTTCTATTTTGACCTGTTATTGGCTAATTACCTTTTGGATTACTCAACACCAAGGGAAAGTTATTTAATCCTGATCGGCTATGAATATGATAACTTTAATTATGATACTAAAGAAAATATTAAAATTGCTAGTCATGATGTTCAGACTCATATCCCTTATATAGGTTTTATCTATAATAGAAACTTTACAAGAAATACAAAAAACAGATTTATCTTCAAATTTTCTCCCTATACCTATACAAATAATTCGAGTAAAAACTATAATAACACTTATATAAATGATAGTACCGGTGATGGTAATTACTTCTCACTTAAAAATAATGTAAGGTACAAAATAAATAAAGATATGTATATTACCGGTGGTGCCCAGTTTAAAGCATTAAATACCACTGGTTCTGGCACCAGATATTATTATAGTGGGGTTAATGAAGGTACCTCCTATGATATAAACTCTGAGACAGAAGTTGAAGAGTATAGTTTAAATATTGGAATACAATATCTTTTCTAAAATATTAAAAATGAAGCTCCCTTACAGGGGGCTTTTTTTATGCCTAAACTTTTAATTACCTATTTGAGCCGAGAAAGCCTCGCCTATATTAATGGGCGGGGATGAATCGCCTATTTTTATCTAATTGGTAATTAATAACATTTATACATTATATATCTTGTATAT
>CAZGMM010000120.1:0-6809 GCA_964526845.1 uncultured Halanaerobiales bacterium
TAGGAATTGAAGTTGAGGTAGATGCAAAACCTAAATCAGTATATTTTGAAGAAGTCATGAATAATGAATTAGACTTTTATCTAATTGGTTGGTTTGATGGATCATATGACTTTGGTAGATCTTATTCTAAATTACTTCATACTGTAGAAGAAGATACTGGTTATGGTACATTTAATGGTGCAAGATATTCCGATCCGGTAGCTGATCAATTGTATGAAGCAAGTAAGAGAGTTGTTGATCCTTCCATAAGAGCCAGTATTTTAAGAGATCTAAATAGATTAGCTATGGAAAGAGTAGCAGTAATACCACTTCACTATCAGGAAGACACTTATGCACAATATAAGGGTACAGGAATTGAATTTACTCCAAGATCCGATACCTGGATAGTGTTTAAAGAAATGTCCTTTGAATAAAGAAAGAAAAAAGTAATGTTAAATAAGACTGCATGGAGCTACTCGATAGCTCCATGCTTTCTTATATAAAAATAAACATGTAAGTGAATTAGAAGGGAGTATCAATAATGAGTGCTTACATTGGTAGAAGAATATTACAGGGTATATTAGTACTATTTTTAGTTTCTTTTATAGCATTTATCATATTTCAATATCTGGGAGATCCGGTTATGACTTTAGCCGGCAGGTATGCAAGCCAGGCTCAACGGGCTGAAGTTAGAGAAGCACTTGGTTTAAATGAGCCGTTTTATATACAGTATTTTAATTTTCTAAAGAATGCTTTACAGGGTAATTTCGGAATGTCGTATGTTTCCCGGGTCCCTGTTCTGAAACTTATTTTAGAAAGACTACCGGCCAGTATTGAACTGGCTTTGGTGGCAGAGTCTTTTGCAGTAATACTGGGAATTTCATTTGGTGTCTTTGTGGCTGCTAATCCTAAGAATATGGCTAGTAAGTTTTTAATGACAGGTTCTTTATTCGGTGTTTCATTACCCACATTTTTAGTTGGTATTTTATTAATATATTTATTTTCGATTGTTTTAGGTATCATGCCCTCTTCTGGTAGAGGTAATACAGTTACCATAGTTGGTTACTGGCGAAGTGGGCTTTTAACATTTGATGGTTGGAGACATATTATCTTACCTGCCTTTACTTTGGGTATGTTTCAAATGGCGCTCCTATTTAGGATTACACGGGGAGCAATGTTAGAGGTATTAGGGGCAGAGTATATTAGGACTGCCTGGGCGAAAGGTTTAAAAGGAAAGAGGGTTTTATTTAAACATGCCCTCCGCAATGCTTTAATACCGGTAGTAACTATGATAGGGCTTCAGTTTGGCCAATTAATCGGTTTTGCTATTGTTACAGAGAGTATCTTCCAGTGGCCGGGAGCCGGTAATCTGCTTTTAAATTCTCTATATGAGAGTGATTTTCCCGTGGTTGCTACTTATGTCATTATCGTGGCGTTAATCGTTGTGATGTTGAATGTCATAGTTGATATTTCTTACGCTTTCTTAAATCCCAAAATAAGGTATAAATAAGGTGATGATGATATGTTTAAAAAAATAAATGAGGTTAGAAAATCAAAGGTGTTTAAACATTTTATAAGTCAACCGCTGGCAGTAGGAGCTTTAATAGTAATAACTCTATTATTTTTAGGGGCAGTTTTTGCTCCCCTGATTGCACCTCAAAACCCTTATGAAATGGAGAAATTAAGTTTATCTGAATCTCTATTACCTCCAGTTTGGATGGAAGGTGGACAGTATCCATATATATTAGGTACTGATGTCCAGGGTAGAGGGGTATTTAGTACTATTTTATATGGCAGCCGAACTTCCTTTATAGTTGGATTCAGTGTGGTTACTATTTCAGGCCTTCTAGGGGGAGGAATCGGTCTTTTTGCCGGTTATTTCGGTGGTATTTTTGATTCTGTCGTGATGCGGACTGCTGATACTGTTTTATCATTTTCTAAAACTTTAATTGCGATGCTCTTATTAGGTATTTTTAGACAAAGTAGTATAGCTTTAGTTATCTTGGCTATTGTGATTTCCGATTGGGTGCAGTATGCCAGGACGATCCGGGGTGAAGTGCTGTCTGTTAAAGAAGAAGAGTATGTGCTGGCCAGTCAGGCGATTGGCGGTACCAGTATGAGGACTATTTTCAAACATGTCCTGCCCAATTCCATTTCACCTTTATTAGTAGTGGGTGCAGTTGATTTTGGTATTGCTGTCATGCTTGAGGCTACCTTGAGCTTTTTAGGGGTAGGGGTACCAGTTACCCAACCTTCTTTAGGTATGATGATTTCTCAGGGGAGAAATTACCTTTATGCCGGTAAATGGTGGTTGATAGTTTTCCCTGGTTTGACACTGATGGCTATTGTATTTAGTTTAAACTTAATTTCGGACTGGTTAAGAGATGAAATTGATCCCAAGGTAAAGAATCTTTAATTCATTTTTATACTTAAAAAGGAGATATTAATTTGATATTGAATATTTAATTAGAAGTTAATATGGAAGGAACTAATAATTCCCATGCTTGATTTAAAGAATAGATTTAAGGAAAATTTAATAGATAAAGGTTTAGTACAACATAATGATAAAATCTTATTAGGGGTATCTGGGGGGCCAGATTCCCTAACTATGTTGGATTTGTTTACCAAATTTAAAGATGAGTTAAATTTAAGTCTGCTTGTTTTTCATTTAAACCATTCTTTTCGAAAAGAAGCTGAACAGGAAGCAGCCTTTGTGGAGAATTTTTGTGAAAAGAAAAATATTGAAGTTATTATAAAAAAATATGATGTACCAAGTTATGTGAAAGAAAATAATCTTTCGCCGGAAGAAGGGGCCCGTGAAATTAGGTTTAAATTTTTCAAAGAAATCTATGAAAGAGAAAATATAGATAGGGTAAGTTTGGCTCATAACAAAGATGATTTAGTAGAAACAGTTCTTTTTAATATTTTTAGAGGTACCGGCCTGCGCGGCTTAAAGGGTATTGAAGACAAACAAGTTCTTAATGGGATGGAAATTATACATCCCATCTTAATTTTTTATAGGTCTGAAATTTTAGATTACTGTGAGTACAATGATCTTACCCCTGTCTTTGATCCCAGTAACGACAGTAATTTATACAGTAGAAACAGGATTAGAAATAATATTCTACCCATGGTAGAAGAGCAAATAAATTCGAATGCCAAGCAGGTTATTGCCCGGATGACCGACACTATTAAAGAAGACTTTGATTTTTTGCAAAAACATAGCCGAAAGCTTTTAGAAGAATTATTGGTAGAAAAAAAATTGGATAAATACATTTTAGATTTGGAGAAAATAAAGGGATTACACCCTGCTATTATTAAAAGAATTATAAATATTATCATTTTAAATTTAAAAGGTAGTGTAGATAATTTTTATTATAATCATTATAGTGATATAATTAGATTTATAGAGGAGAATAGTACAGGCGATTTATTAGATTTGCCTGATGGTATAAAGTTAAAGATCTCTTATAATAAATTATTTGTATATCAGGGAACTATGAAACAAAAAGAAGATTACAAAAAATTAATTGAGGAGGAAGGGGAGTATAAGTTACCATATAAACAAAAATTAAAAGTGAAGATTGCAGATGAAAAGTTAGATTGGCGCAATTATAAAGATAATAATTATTGTTTACTTGATTATGATAAAGTTAAATTTCCACTTGTAGTTCGAAACCGTAAAAAAGGTGATAATTTTATTCCCTTGGGAATGCAAGGCCACAAAAAAGTTAAAGATTATTTTATAGATGAAAAAGTTCCCGACTACAAGAGGGATGAGATCCCAATTGTTTTTGATAGTTCAGGGAGTTTAATTTGGATATGTGGATATAGAATGGATGACAGGTTTAAGTTAACTAATAAAAGCAAAAAAACAATTTTAATTAATTACCAGAAGGAGGAAAATAAATAAATGGAAGATGAACATATTTTTAATGAAGATATTGCTGAAGTAATCTTAACTGAAGAACAGATCCAAAACAGAATTAAAGAAATGGGTAAAGAAATAACAGAAGCTTATGATGAAGATGATGACATAGTTATGTTATGTGTTTTGAGGGGAGCAATCTTATTTATGTCTGATTTATCCAGACATATTAATTTACCGGTGGTTTTTGATTTTATGGATGTATCGAGTTATGAAGGTACTTCTTCTTCTGGCATGGTCCGAATAATAAAAGACTTAGAAGAAAATATTGAAGGTAGACATGTCTTAATAATAGAAGATATCATGGACACTGGTTTAACTTTAAAACATGTTATAGATTTATTAAAAACAAGGGAGCCGGCCGATATCAAAATTGCTACTCTCTTGGATAAACCCGAGAGAAGGGTTGAAAAAGAAGTGATCGCTGATTTTAATGGTTTTGAAGTACCTGATAAATTTGTGGTTGGTTATGGATTGGATTATAAAGAGAAATATAGAAATTTACCATATATAGGAGTATTAAAAGAAGAGCTGTATACGTAGTTTAATACATTTACAAAGTAATTGACTTATGTTATAATATCTTACTGTATGGGTATATTTGTAGGAAGGGAGGAACTGTAATTTGAATAAGTTTATAAAAAATATAGGATTTTATCTACTACTAATAGCAATTTCAATACTTGTTGCGCAATTTTTTATGCAGCAGTCTCCTCAAACTCTAGAAAACTTTAGTTATTCAGAAATGTTGCAAGCAATTGAAAATGGGAATATAAATACTGTTACGATTATAGGTAATGAAAAAGTTACCGGTACTCTTGAGGGTCAAAAGTTTACAGTACCAATTCCCCCCGAATCGATTCCGGTAATAATGCAAGAACTTAGAGCTGCCAATGTGACTATCAAAACAGAACCCCAACCTAGTGCCCCCTGGTGGGTTAGCATTTTAGGTTATGTTCTTCCGATAATAATTTTAATTGGTGCTTGGTTTTTCTTAATGCAGAGGATGCAGGGCGGCGGAAGTAAGATGATGTCGTTTGGGAAAAGCAAGGCTAAATTAAATGAAAATAAAGATGATATTACTTTTGATGATGTCGCAAATTATGAAGAAATTAAGGAAGAATTACAGGAGGTAGTTGAGTTCTTAAAGAACCCTAAAAAGTTTGCAAGATTAGGAGCCGAAGTTCCTAAAGGTGTTCTTTTAGTAGGACCTCCTGGAACTGGTAAAACACTGATGGCAAAAGCAATTGCCGGAGAAGCTGGCGTACCATTTTACTTTATAAGTGGTTCGGACTTTGTTGAAATGTTTGTTGGTGTTGGTGCTTCTAGAGTTAGAGACCTTTTTGAAAAAGGTAAAGATAATGCACCCTGTATTATTTTTGTTGACGAGTTAGATGCTGTAGGTAGACAACGTGGAGCCGGTTTAGGCGGCGGTCATGATGAAAGAGAACAAACCCTTAACCAGTTACTGGTTGAGATGGATGGTTTTGAACCTAATGAAGGTATCATCTTAATGGCTGCGACCAATAGACCTGATATTTTAGACCCTGCTTTACTGAGGCCGGGTAGATTTGATAGACAGGTTATTGTAGATCGTCCTGATCGTAAAGCACGTGAAGCAATTCTTAAAATACATGTTAGAAAGAAACCGGTTGATGACAGTGTAGATATGGAAGTTCTCGCGAGAAGAACTCCTGGCTTTACCGGTGCTGACATGGAAAACCTTGCAAATGAAGCTGCAATTCTTGCGGCTAGAAGAGATAAAGATATCATTACAATGGTTGAATTCGATGATGCTATAGATCGTGTAATTGCCGGTCCCCAAAAGAAAAGCAGAGTTATTAATGAAAAAGAGAAGAATCTAGTTGCTTATCATGAAACTGGTCATGCACTCTTAGGGGAGTTACTGGAACACGCAGATCGTACTCATAAAGTTTCAATCATCCCGAGGGGTAGAGCGGGTGGATTTACCATCCCTTTACCGGAAGATGATAAGAACTTTATGACTAAGCGAGAGTTATTTGATAAAATAACTTCTCTTTTAGGCGGTAGAGCTGCGGAAGATATCTTTTTAGAAGATATTAGTACTGGGGCTCAAAATGACCTGGAAAGAGCTACAAAAATAGCACGCTCAATGGTAACTGAGTACGGAATGAGTGATAAAGTTGGTCACTTGACCTTAGGCCAAAAACATGATGAACAGGTTTTCTTAGGCCGCGATATATCTCGCAGTAGAAACTACAGTGAGCAAGTAGCTGCAGAAATTGATAGAGAAGTAAGATCAATCATTGAATACTGTTATGAAAAAGCACAAAATCTATTGAAAGAAAATAGAGATGCTGTGGAAAGAATCGTTGCTGCCTTAAAAGAAAAAGAAACTTTAAATGCAAAACAAATTCATAAATTAATTGAAGATAAAGAACTAACCCCAGAAGATGAATATGGAAATGGAAATAATAAAAAAGAAGAAGATAAAGTAATTGATCAAAAAGAAGATACAGCCCAAGAAGCAGACGAAACTGAAGGTTCAAAGCAAGGAAATGAAGCCAATGAACCGGCCGTTGAAGTTGTTAATGCGGAAGAAAACGAACCAAAAAAAGAAGATGGGAAAATCAGATCTGCTGAAAACGAATAATTAACTAACATTAAATATAATTTAAAATTAAAAAAGTCAATAATATGCAGTTAATTAGAGCATATCAGTTCTAATCATTTTTAATGCCAGTTTAATAGCTGGCATTATTTTATTTTTATTTAATTTAATTAAATTTATTTAAAGGAATTTAAATTTTAATCAAGAAATAAATAAACTGTTAATATTATATTTTTTAGAAAATAAAAGGGGGAGATATTTTGAAAAGTGATATTCAAATAGCACAAGAAGCAGACATGCAGCCCATCA
>CAZGMM010000121.1:0-6809 GCA_964526845.1 uncultured Halanaerobiales bacterium
GATAACAGCCCCCGAAATTGACAACTTGTTTCATAAAGTAATCATAACTAATTAAGTATCTCTTGTCAAATATATTAAGTACTCTTTATCTGAACAGGGAATTCATTATTCAAATCCTCTAAAATTTCAAGCACCAAGTCCTCCGTCCCTTCAGTAACATCAAGGTATATCTCACCTGGTTCTTCCTTACTAACCGTAAGCATCGCTATCCCTTCAAAGGACTTAAAAATCATGTCAACAAAGACAATCTCTTCCTGAGGTACCTGAGCTACAATCCGGTGTGTATTTTTCTCCATTACTTTCTTACCTCTCTTCTGACAACTTCTAATTCTTCGTATTCATTTTCAACTGGCACCCTGATTATTTCTTTCGGATGGGGAGCATCTTCTACTTCTTTTCCCTCTTCATTGATAATATAATCAACAGTTTCAGTCTGTACTTCTCCGTTGTGTTTTAAGATCTCTATGGTATCTTCCTTAAAGAACTTATGTCTAACTTCTATTAAGACTTCCTTTTTCTCAGCATCATAACCTCTCACAACACCCATGAAATCGAAGGTCCTCTTGTAAGCAGAGGATTCATAATTTTGATCTTCCTCGGTGGGTGGATGTAAGAAAAAACCTGTGGTGTAACCTCTATGGCTTACCTTCCTTAAATCTTCTAACCACTCTTCTTTAAATTCATAATTAGCAGGGTCTGAATAATAGGCATCAATTGCTTTCTTGTAAGTAGATACTACATTAGCAACATAATGCATGCCTTTCATCCGTCCCTCGATCTTTAAACTGTCAACTCCCGTTTCAATTACCTCCGGTATATATTCTATCAGACATAGATCTTTAGAATTCATAATATGGGTGCCATTTTTGTCTTCAAAGACAGGATAATACTCACCCGGTCTTTCTTCTTCCATCAGATAGTACTTCCAGCGACAGGAATGGGCACATTGGCCGCGGTTGGCATCTCTGTTAACAAAATAGTTACTTAAAAGACAACGACCAGAGTAAGAAATACACATTGCCCCGTGAATAAACATCTCTAGGGATATCTCGGTATTATCTCTAATTTCTTTTATCTCGGCTTGACTTAATTCCCGGGCTAAGATAATTCTATCCATACCTAAATCATGCCAGAAGTTAACACTGGCATAGTTTACCGCATTAGCCTGGGTGCTTAAATGTAGTGGGATCTCTATATTTTCTTCCCTAATGATATTTAATACCCCGGGATCGGAAATAATTAAGGCATCTACCCCAATCTCTTCTAACTGGTGTAAATACTTTGGTAAACCTTCCAAATCCTCATTATGAGGTATCATATTGACCGTAACATATATCTGTTTATCTCTCGCATGTAAGAATTCAGTACCTTCTTTTAGCTCCTCATAACTAAAGTTATCGGCACCTTCTCTTAAACCATAACTAAAACCTCCACAGTATACTGCATCTGCCCCGTAAAGGGCTGCTACTTTTAATTTTTCTAGATTGCCGGCTGGGGCCAGTAGTTCAACTTTATCCATTATTGATTCCTCCTGCTGCTGATAGTAATTCCATCATCTATATCTAAAATTTCGGTTTTAAACCGCTTATTGTTTTTCAAATAGATTAAAAACTTTCTCATATTTACAATCATCGACCTAATTTTATGATCAACTCTTTGATTATCTCTGACCAGACCTTTATACAATACATTATCACAAATAATAACACCGTTATCTGTTATCTTTTCTTCCACCATCTTAAATAAATTTAGATACTGCCCCTTGGCAGCATCTATAAAGATCAAATCGAATTTTCTACGTAAAAATGGTACAATCTCCTGAGCCTCACCGAACTTAAAGTTCACTTTTTTATCAAAACCAAACTCCTTAATATTGGCTATAGCTTGTTTAAACCTCTCTTCATCTCTTTCAATCGTAACGATCTCTGTCTCCGACTCTGTGTATTCGGCCATCCAAAGGGTTGAATAACCGATTGCTGTCCCTAGTTCCAAAATTAATTTCGGTTCTTTTATTGCAATGATTGACTTTAAAATGTTGGCAATTTCTCTTGATATAATCGGGATATGTTCCTTATTTGCCCTGGCTTCTAACTCCTTTAACTTTTCACTATCTTCCCATAGTGTAAATATTTTATTTTCAACCATCGGACGATCCCTCATCTTTGATCTCTCTTTGTTTTTTGATGTGATCTTCATAACTCTCTGTAAAGATATGCCGGCCGTTATCTTTAGCAAAATAGAATAGAAAGTCAGTTTCACTTGGATTTAAAGCCGCCTCAATAGAGGACTGACCCGGATTACAGATCGGTCCCGGGGGTAAACCCTTATGCAGGTAAGTATTGTATAGAGACTCGACTTCCAGGTCTTCATACAATAATCTCTCTTTGCTTTCTCCTAATACATACTGGACCGTGGCATCAATCTGTAACTTCATATCCTGATTGAGCCTGTTATAGATAACAGAGGCTATGACCGGTTTTTCATCATCAAATTTAGCTTCCCTTTCGATTAAAGAAGCAATTGTTATAATTTGATGTAGATCATATTTATTATTTAACTCACTCTCTTCTATCTTAGTTTTTACATTATTTTTAAAGGAATGTAATATTACATTAATAGTATCGGCTGCATTAAAGCCTAATGGTATTGTATAAGTATTGGGATAGAGGTACCCTTCTAATTTATATAATAGTCTATCATTTTCTTCTGGTATAAATGTATATTCAAATCTGTGGTCTTCTAAAACCTCAGTATAAGCATCTAAATTATTCTTACTTTTTTCAGCCAGTCTTTCCATTACCTGCTGAACCGTAAATCCTTCCGGTATAGTAACCTTATAGACCGCATTACCGCCTTTTTTAAGCTGATCTATGATATCGAACATATCCATCGATCTATTAAGATAGTAATAACCGGCCTGTAGTTTCTGGTCGGTTCCCGACAGGTGGATATAGGCTCTAAAGATCAGCCTTGATTTGATTAAACCATGAATATAAAGGGTGTCAACAATCTGCTGTGCTGACGCCCCTTTTTTAATCTCTATTAAGATATTTTCTTGATTGGTTTGATCAACCGCACTGATTAAATCTTCGATCTTTAATGAAACGGTTATTAAGATAATAAAGATTAAAAATACTATACCGGCTTTTTTCACTTGCTTAGATACCTCTCTCTAACATTTTGAAATTCTTCTTCATCTTCAATAATACTTAAATAACTTTGGTCACCTTCCTGTACCATCTTTAAGACCAAAGCTTCTTTATCCTCATCATTATCAGCAGGTACTAAAACAAGGTACTTGCTGCCGTCAAAGTGTACTTCATCTTCGATAACAAACCGTTCTTCTACTCCCTCGTTTTTTAATACTAATTCACCTGCTTCTTCATCTACATAATAACTACCTTCTTCATTCATCCTCTTCACCATCCTTTTGATTAAGATAATCTAAGTAATTCTGCAGTATTAAAGAAGCCGCAATCTTATCGACCATCTTTTTTCTTTTCCGCCGGCTGATATCGGCATCGATCATACTCTGGTCAGCTATCAGGGTAGTGAACCGTTCATCCCAGACTGTTACTTCGATATCTAAATGATTATTTAAAAAGTTAATAAACTGCTGTGTTTTTTTCGCCCGGGGTCCTTTAGTCCCGTTTAAAGAAGTCGGCATCCCTACCACAATCTCATCTATTTCATAATCATTGATATAGTCCTTAATTGTGGTTAGATCTTTTTTTAGATCAGTTCTTTTAATTACTTCTTTACTGTGAGCAATAGTATTAGAACGGTCACTAACAGCCAACCCGATGTATTTACTACCATAGTCAATTCCTAATTTTCGCAATTAATATTCCTCCAAAGTGTTAAAATGGTGCTTCCAAAAATATTTTTTAGAAGCACCTATTTTGATAGTTATTTATTTAAATAGTTTTTTACTAATTCTTCAATTATCTCATCCCGGTCAATGGTCCTAATCATGGTCCGGGCATCTTTATAGCTTGTTATATAGGCGGGATCACCTGAAAGAATATAACCGACAATCTGGTTGACCGGATTATAGCCCTTTTCTTCTAGGGCCTTAGAAACCCTTTTTATGACATAACCGGCTTCACTCATCTCTTCTTTTGTCGGTTTAAAACGCATCGTTTGATCATTTTTATTATTATCTTCAGGCATTTATACCACTTCCCATATTAATAGTATTAGTACTAAAATTGAAATTTATTACTTCTCTTTAATAATCTCTTTTGCTTTTGCTAAGGCCTCATCAATCTTTTCTACTTTAGAACCACCGGCCTGGGCCATGTCAGGACGTCCGCCCCCACCACCACCGGCAACTTGGGCAACCTGTCCGATGATATCACCAGCATTATAGCCCTGGTCGACTAAATCCTGGGTAATCTTGGCTACAAATAATACCTTATTATCTAAAGCTGAGGCTAATACAATTATACCTGATTCCATTTTATTTTGCAATTTATCGGCCATTTTTCTGAGGGCATTATTGTCTACATCCTGCATCTTATGCGTTAAGACCTTGACCCCGTTAATCTCTTCCACTTCATCCATGACATCGGTGGTCTTAGAATGAGCTATCTTATCTTTTAAAGACCTAATTTCTTTTTCTAATTCTTTAATATTATCCTTTAACTTATTGATCTTATTGGGTACTTCTTTTGCTTCAGCGTTGAGAAGATCAGCTGATTTGGTAAGCAGTTCTTCCCTCTCATTTACATATTCTAAGGCCTTAAAGCCGGTAACTGCTTCAATTCTTCTGATCCCAGAGGCAATAGAACCTTCATTAACGATCTTAAATAGGCCGATATCACCGGTCCTGTTCACATGGGTACCTCCACAGAGTTCAATACTGAAATCACCCATTTGGACAACCCTTACCTTCTGTCCATATTTCTCGGTAAAGAGGGCAGCTGCCCCTTTTTCTTTCGCTTTATCGATATCCATCTCTTCTATTTTAACATCTAAGTTATTGATGATCTGTTCATTGACTCTGTATTCGATCTCTTCTAACTCCTCTGCTGTGAGAGCGGAGAAATGTGTAAAGTCAAATCTAAACCTTTCAGGTTCGACTAAAGAACCGGACTGGTTTACATGTTCACCCAATACATCTCTTAGGGACTGATGTAATAGGTGGGTAGCGGAGTGGTTGCGCATGGTCGCCCTGCGGTTATCTTCATAGACTTCAAGGCTAACCCTGTCACCAACTTCTAAACTACCTTCTTTTACTTCTGAATAATGTAAGGAAAAGTCTAATTTGCTGACCGTATCTTTAACAACAGCTTTAGCATCACTGCTGGCAATTGTACCTTTGTCACCGATCTGGCCACCGCTTTCCGCATAGAAGGAGGACTGATCTAAAATGATATCGCCTTCTTCCCCTTCTTTTAACTCATCAACCAGTTGGCCGTCTTTAATAATCTTTAAGATCTGGGCTTGATTGGACATATGCTTATAGCCCACAAACTCGGTCTTATCTATTTCATCGCTTATCTCTTTTAAGAGTTCATCTTCCTTACTGCTACCGAAACCAACTTCTTCTCTGGCTTCTCTGGCCCTTTGTTTCTGTTTGGCCATCTCTTCTTCAAAGCCATCTTCATCGACAGTTAAATCATTTTCTTTGAGTACATCCTTGGTTAGATCAAGCGGAAAACCAAAGGTATCATATAGACGGAAGGCTTTTTGACCTGATAGTTCGGTTTTTCCTTTTTCTTCCATCTCATCTATCATCTCGGAAAGAATACCTAATCCCTGTTCTAAGGTATTTAAGAATCTTTCTTCTTCCGCTTTAACAAATTTGATTATCTGTTCTTCTTTTTCTTCTAAGTTCGGATAGCCGCCGGACATCGTATCGATCACAACCGGCACCATCTTGAATAGAAATGGTTCTTCATAGCCTAATTTGCCGCCGTAGCGGACTGCCCTTCTGAGCAGTCGCCTAATTACATAGCCTCTCCCTTCATTAGAAGGAAGTACACCATCAAAGATAGCCATGGTCACTCCCCTGATGTGGTCAGCTATGAGGCGGTAAGCCATCTTGGTCTCTTCATTTTTCTTATAGGGAACTCCACTGTCAGCTACTAAATATTCTATCATGGGATATAGAAGGTCGGTTTCAAAGTTGGACTCTACCTCCTGTAAGATAGAAGCGACCCGTTCTAGTCCCATCCCGGTATCTATATTTTTATTGGGTAGTTCTAGATATTCACCGTCTTCGGTATAGTTATACTGGGTAAATACGAGGTTCCAGATCTCTAGGTAACGGTCTCCTTCGCCCCCGATCACATCTTCTTCACTGGATCCATATTCCGGTCCTCTATCATAATGGATCTCAGAACAGGGACCACAAGGGCCGGTTCCGATCTGCCAGTAATTTTCTTTTTTACCCATTCTAATAATTCTTTCTTCCTCTAAGCCGACAATATCTTCCCAGATATCATGGGCCTCTTCATCATCCTTATATATTGTAATCCAGAGTTTATCCGGATCTAATCCTAATTCTTCTGTAACAAATTCCCAGCCCCAAACGATAGCCTCTTCTTTGAAGTAGTCTCCAAAAGAAAAGTTACCTAACATCTCAAAGAAGGTCTGATGTCGGTTAGTACGCCCCACATTATCTATATCATTGGTTCTTATACACTTCTGTGAAGTGGCAATTCTGGTCTCGGGAGGTTCTTTCCTACCGTCAAAGTACGGCTTAAAGGGAGCCATCCCGGCATTGATCCAGAGCAAGCTCGGATCATCCTGAGGTACGAGGGGAGCACTGGGTAAAATTAAGTGGTCTTTAGATTTAAAAA
>CAZGMM010000122.1:0-6692 GCA_964526845.1 uncultured Halanaerobiales bacterium
ACATATATGTGAGGGGTGAATATATGAAAGATGAAAAAGTACTGGAAGCAAAAAAGATAAATAAACAATATCCAGGTGTACAAGCTCTTGAAGATGTAGATTTCGACCTTTATCAGGGTGAAGTACATGGCCTTGTAGGCCAAAATGGAGCAGGCAAGTCTACTTTTATTGAAATTATTGCTGGGACTGTAAAACCAAATTCTGGGGAAATAGTTATCAATGGAAATAATTTTTCCTCATTACAACCCTCAGAAGCAATTGATCTAGGGATTCAAACTGTTCACCAGGCAACACAATTAGTGGATGGTTTATCAGTTTCTGAAAATATATTTCTCCATGATATCCCCTGTAATAAAGGTATAGTAAAATATAATAAATGTTATAGGGATGCTTCACAAATTCTTGATTATTTAAATATTGATATATCACCAGACAGACAAGTGGGAGATCTGACCTTTATTGAAAAGAAATTAGTAAGTCTAGCAAAAGCTTCTTCGCGGAGAGCAAAAATTTTAATTCTGGATGAGCCCACAGCTTCTTTAGATAAAGACGGTAAGAAAATTTTATTTAACCAGATAAGAACGCAAACCGAAAAAAATAATAGTGTAATATATATATCTCACCATATCAAAGAGATATTTGAGATTTGTGATAGAGTCACTGTTTTAAAAGATGGTAAAAAAATCGGAACTTATAATGTATCCGATATCAAGAAAACCACCTTGATTAATAAGATGATTGGTGAGGATAAAACCACTATTTATGAAAGAGAACATGACTATATAGATGAAAGTGCCGAAACTCTCGAAATTAAAGATTATCATCAAGAAGGTGTAGTTAACCATATTTCATTTGATGTAAAAAAAGGTGAAATATTTGGACTGGGTGGACTTGTTGGCTCAGGCAGGACAGAGTTAGCACAGCTTATTGTAGGAATGGAAGAAAAAGATTCGGGCACTTTAATTTATGGGGGAGAAGAGATTACCCCGGAAAGTCCTCAGGATTCTATTCAGAAAAATATAGGTTATCTGACCGAAGATAGAAAATCGACTGGATTAATACTAAAAAGACCTGTAGATGAAAATATTTCACTAATAAAACTAACAAAGAACATGCCTTTTTTAGTAGATCTAAAACAAGAGCAAAAAGATACTTCAGAGATGATAGATAAACTTGATATTAAGACACCTTCACAGAAACAATTAGTAAAAAACTTAAGTGGAGGGAATCAGCAAAAAGTTGTATTAGCAAAATGGCTTTTAGCAAGAGCTAATATAATCATTTTTGATGAACCAACGGTTGGTATTGATGTAGGAGCCAAAAAAGAGATCTATAAATTAATGGATGATCTTGCTTCTGAAGGTAAAACTATTTTGATGATTTCTTCTGACAGTCGTGAATTAATTTCTATCTGTGATCGGATAGGTGTTATGAGAAAGGGTGAACTTAAAGTAATACTGGAAGGAGAAGAAAAAAACCAAGAAAATCTACTTAATTATATAATGGGTATTAAGTAATATTGTGAATAGTGATTAAAATGATTAAGATAATTTAACACAGGAAGGGTGGTAAAAAAATGGATAATAATTTGATAACTGATAAATTAAAAAGTTATTATAGCGAGGATTTAGTGCTTGTTATATTTATATTCCTAATTGGAGCAGTAGCAACTTTTATCAATCCGAGATTTTTATCAGCTCGTAATCTCATAAATATATTACAACAGATCTCAGTTTTGGGAATAATTGCTAGTGGAGTTGGAATGTTATTGGTTGCCGGCGAGATTGACATTTCTGTCGGATCACAAGTTTCTTTAATCGGTGTTATTGTAGCTATGATTGTACAAAATTTATATGGTCTACCCGGAGGCAACCCACCTGTTGAAGCATTAACACCTTTCATCCCAGTAATTGCAATTTTAGCTGCTGTTTTAATAGGTGTCTTATGTGGACTAACTAATGGCTTGATAGTAACAAATACAGATGCCCCTTCTTTTATTATAACGTTAGGGTTCAGAGCGGTATACAAGGGTATTGCATTATTAATTACAGGTGGGGCTTCTTTTATGATGTTTGGTAAATTTCAATCCTTTGGGAGAGGAAGACTTTTCAACTATATTCCTTATTCTGTATTATTTTTCCTCGGTGCAATAGCTTTAGTCTATATAATTCTCAAATATACAAGATATGGAAGGTTTTTGTATGCCATTGGTGGCAATGAAGAAGCAGCCTTTGTTTCTGGTATTAAGGTCAAACTTGTCACTTTGAGGGCTTTTGTAGTAGTAGGAATTTTAAACGCTTTAGCTGCAATTATCTTAGTTTCTCGTGTGGGTTCTGCCCTAGCTAATATTGGTGATGCTTTTGCACTTGATGCTTTAGCTGCTATCATAGTTGGTGGTGTTTCACTATATGGTGGTAAAGGTAGTGCTGCCAGCGTATTTTTAGGAGTAGTTTTAATAGGTTTATTAAGCAATGCACTTGTAATCATGAATGTAAATCCGTTTATAAGAAATATCGCTATTGGTGCTGTAACAATAATTGCTGTTGTATCGCGTGAATACTAATACACAATTAATGCGGGCAAATATAAGAACTTTATTCTAATTGTATTACAATATCAAATTGGACTTTTCACTAGTTCTTAATTATAATGAATTAATAATGTCAAGAATTATACATAGGAGGAGGAAAAATGAAGGAGAAAAAAGCGGATTCTTATCGGGATATCTTATCGCAGGGGGAAGCCTGGGATAGTATTTTAGAGGATGTATCAGATATTCGGTTGTTAGTTAAGAAGTTAAAAAAAGAAAATATAAAAAACATAATATTTATAGGCTGTGGTTCTTCCTATTATTTGGCAATGAGTGCAGCCTTTGTATTCAAAAAAATAACCGGGGTTGATAGTAAAGCAGTATCTGGGTCTGAAATGATCTTTCATTCTGATGTATACATGCCCCAAGGCATTTCAGAGGACAACAAAGTATTAGTGGTCCCTATCTCTCGTTCAGGCAAAAGTACCGAAACAATAGAAGCAGTAAATACTATTAATAATAATGATGATGTAATTGCAATGTCAGTTACATGTACAAAAGGTAGTGAGTTAGTAGAAATAACAGAGCATGTTATATATTCTAAAGATGGACTGGAAAAAAGCATTATAATGACTCGTTCCTTTACCAGCATGCTGCTTGGAATAGAATTATTTGCTTTGCTTTGGGCGGAAGAAAAGGAAATGATTGAAGATTTAAAAAAGATATCATCAATTTTGGAGGAGAACATATCAAAATGGGATGAGCAGATAAAAGATTTTGCTCAAGATTGTGATTATAAAAAATATGAATTTTTAGCTCAGGGTAGCAGATTCGGTATTGCAAATGAAGCGATGTTAAAGATGAAAGAAATGGCAATAATGAGTTCTGAAGATTTTCACAGCTTAGAATTTCGCCATGGGCCTAAATCAATTGCTGATTCTGATACTTTAATAACAATGTTTGTGGGTAAAAAAAGTTATGAAAGAGAAAAGAAATTATTAAGAGAGTTAAAGAGCTATAAGACAGATTTATATCTTATAGGGAAAAAAATTGACGAAGAATTAAGAGAACTTGCAGATATTAACTTTAACATTGAATCGAATGTTGACCTGACCTTATTAACCCCCTTATTTCTAGTACCTACTCAATTATTAGCCTATCATATTGCAAAGAAAAAAGGAATAGATGTAGAAAACCCCAGAAATTTAACAAAAGTGGTAGAAAATATTTAAAAGAAAAGGTTGATAAATTTGAAAAAAGAGCTAATTATAATCAGTGATTTTGACGGCACAATAACAATACAAGATGTAAACAATTCAATTTTTGATACATTTGGTGATCAGAAAAATGTGGTAATAGAGAACAAATATATTAATAATGAAGTTGGTGAAAAAGAAACCTTAAAAAACCATTATCTTAATTTGGACTTAACAGAAAAAGAATTTCAAAAATTCATCAAGGAAGAGATTGAGATAGATCCATATTTTAAGGACTTTTTGCATTATGTAACAGAAAACCAACATAAATTTGTTATTATAAGTAGTGGGTTTTTAAATTATATAAACTTGATTCTAAAAGAAAACAATATAGATGAAGATTTGAAAATATATGCCAATCATTTAGAATTTACACCTGGGAAAATAAAAACTCATTTTTTACATGATATTAAAAGCTGTCATCAACCTTTTGGTATCTGTGGCAACTGTAAATATAAAGTGGTAAAGAAATATAAAAACAAGTTTAAAAAAGTACTTTATATTGGAGATGGTTTAACAGATAGATGTGTAGCAGAGTTAGCTGACTACTTGTTTGTAAAGAGCGGGAGCAGTTTGGAAGAATACTGTAAAAACAAAGGTATTAACTATCAGGGCTTCAACACTTTTTTGGATGTTTGCAAGTTGTTTAGGGAGGTAGAGTCAGATGTATTATCTGGGAGTTGATGGTGGTGGTACCAAAACAGAGTTTATGCTAATAGATGAAGCAGGTCACATTCTGTCTTTTATTAAAGATTCGACCATTGATTATAAGAGGATTGGTAGAGAAAAATTTGAAACCATTTTAAAAAGAAGTATTAATGAATTATGTAACCATTCTGATTTAAATATAGATGATTTTAATTACACTTTTATGGGGATTCCTTGTTTTAAAGATGAACTAGGTAATCAAGAGATTAATATCATAAAGGAAATAGTTGAAAATATTTTGGGTAATAAAAATTACCAATTGGGTAATGATGCGGAAGCAGGCTGGGCCGGTTCCTTGGCCTGCAAACCCGGTATAAACTTAGTGGCAGGAACTGGTACAATAGGTTTTGGTAAGGATGAAATTGGGAATGACGCTCGAGCAAGTGGGTGGGGCCATAAGTTAGGAGATGAGGGCTCAGCCTATTGGTTAGGGAAAAACTTATTAACTGTATTTACCAAGGAATCTGACGGTAGAAAGAAAAAAACTATCATATATAATCTTTTGCGGGAGAAATTATCTTTGAAAAATGATTATGAGATAATTTCTTTACTAGAGCAAGCGGAAATCAATGAGCGTAAAGAAATTGCCGAATTAGCTTTGATATTATATGAAGCTGCCCAAAAGGGCGATAAAGAAGCTATAAATTTATATAAGGAGGCAGCCTTTGAATTAAGCCAAACCGTTTCTGCGATTATTAATAAATTGAGTTTCCAAAGAGAAACAAAAATCAAAGTCTCTTATTCAGGTGGAGTATTTAATGCTGGTGATTATATAATTAAACCCTTAAAAGATAATCTAAATAACTTTAATATATTATTAAAAGAACCCATTTTAAAACCGGTTACCGGTGCAGCTTTATATGCATTATTGATAGATAATAATGATATCGGAAATAAAGAAAGTATATTAGAAAATTTAATTAAAGAAGAAAGTTATCTAGATTGATCTTTAAAAAATTAACTTCATTGTAGGCGGGTGTGAAAAAATGAGTCCATTTCAAAAAGTGACAGATTTAAAAAAAGATGTTCCCATCCCCTTATATTTTCAGTTAAAAAGAAGAATAGAACAAAAAATCGAAAAGGGAGAACTAACAGCAGGAGATCTGCTTCCTTCGGAGAGGGTTTTGGCTAAAAAATATGATGTAAGCAGACCAACTATCAGACAGGCCTTAAATGAGTTGGTTAAGGAAGGCTTATTATTTAAACAAAAGGGGAAAGGTACTTTTGTGTCAAAACCAAAGATAGATTATGGTTTTATTCAAAAGTTAACTACTTTTTATGAAGACATGGAAAATAAAGGTTATCAATTAAAGACAAGTATTAGGAAAAAAGAATTAAGAAAGCCTACAAGAAGGGTAGCAAAAAAATTAGATATTGAATGTGGTAATAAAATAATATTTTTGGATCGGCTCCGTTATATAAACAATGAACCGATAGTAAGGGTATTTAATTTTTTATCCTATAAAAATTGTCCTGAACTTTTAAATATTGATCTTAAAAATAAATCCTTATACAAAATCATGGATAAAAAGTTTGGAATTAAATATTTCAGAGCTGAGATATCTTTATTTCCTACCGTTGCTGAGAAGTATGATGCTGACCTATTAGGTGTTAAAAAGGGTGCTCCAATTCATCTAATGGAGAACATAACATATGATCAAAATGATGAACCTATGGATTATTTTGAATCCAGATTTAGGGGAGATAAAGGTAAAGTAATGGTAACACTTTTTAATAAGTAAGAAGGGAAAATAAATTTTTAAAGTTGATTAATCCAAGTTACAAATTTTAAAAATTAAATAGTCTAACATATTTTACCCACTATTGAAGGTGGGTTTTTATATTTGGGAAATGTAAATTGATAAATCAGTAAAAGAAGTGTATAAATAAAATTTAGGATTTTGACATTAATCAAAAAATTCAAAAAATAATGAAAACAAAAGAAGGATTTTTAAATTATCTCTTTAATATTATATATAACCACTGGTTAATATATATTTACATTAAGATATATTAATGTAATTATGAAAATATTTATAATTTGTGGGACCTCGATTATTTAAACTTTTTTATAGTTAATTAAAACAGAAGGAAATATGATTAACTTTCAAGAAGTAATTTTCTTATAAATTTGTATTTATAAGGGAACACTATAATGTTGAAAATCATAATAGGTTTTAAAAAAGGGGTACAAATAT
>CAZGMM010000123.1:0-6655 GCA_964526845.1 uncultured Halanaerobiales bacterium
TATTTACATTTATACATTTTTACCTTATAATATAACTTGTGATTTAATATAATGTGAAAGGAGAATTTCATGGTCGGCAACAAAGTTCTAATCCTTGATTTTGGTGGTCAATACAGCCAGTTGATTGCAAGAAGAGTCCGAGAATTCAATATTTATTCTTCAATAAAATCATATAAGATTTCAAGTGAAGAAATAAAAGAAATAGATCCAGTTGGAATAATATTTTCAGGGGGACCGAATAGTGTGACCAGTCCTAATGCCCCTCAGATTGATCCTGAAATATTAAATTTAGATATCCCTATTTTGGGTATCTGCTATGGAATGCAGTTAATGGCCTCTTTGATGCCGGGTGGTATTGTTAAAAAGGCGAAACAGGGAGAATATGGCAAGGCAAAACTGAAGATTGATGAAGAGATTGGAATTTTAAAAGATATCGAAGATAATACCCAGGTATGGATGAGCCATGGAGACCAGGTTAAAAAAATGCCGGATGGCTTTGAAAATATTGCCCATACCGAGGTAACTGATGTGGCAGTAATGGCTGATGTAAATAAAAAGTTATACGGAGTTCAGTTTCATCCGGAAGTTTTACATACTTTAAAAGGTAAAGAGATACTACATAACTTTCTTTTTAGAGAATGTAAAGCTAAAGCTGATTGGACAATGGCCGATTACATTGACGAACAGGTCAGTAAAATAAGAGATGAAGTTAAAGACCAGCAGGTGATCTGTGGTCTATCAGGTGGAGTTGACTCTTCTGTGGCCTCTGCCTTAGTCTATAAGGCAATTAAAGAACAATTGACCTGTATCTTTGTAGACCACGGCCTACTCCGAAAAGGGGAAGCGGCCGAGGTCAAAAGAACCTTCAGTGAAGAATTCAATATTCCCTTAGTATATGTAGATGCTAAAGAAAGATTTTTAAATAAATTAGAAGGAGTATCAGATCCGGAAGCCAAACGGAAGATAATTGGCGAAGAGTTCATAAGAGTGTTTGAGGAAGAGGCTTCAAAGGTCGAAAATGCCAGCTATTTAGTCCAGGGCACAATATATTCGGATGTGATTGAAAGTGGTAATGAACATGCAGCTACTATTAAAAGCCATCACAATGTAGGTGGTTTACCGGAAGAAATGAACTTAGATTTAATAGAACCACTTAGAATGCTATTTAAAGATGAAGTTCGCAAGATCGGTGAAGTTTTAGGTTTGCCAGCCGAAATAGTTTGGAGACAACCTTTTCCTGGTCCCGGTTTAGCGATTCGAATTATAGGAGAGATTGATGATAAAAAACTGGCTATCTTAAAAAATGCGGACGCAATTTTAAGAGAAGAAATCAAAGAAGCCGGTCTATCGAGAGAGATCTGGCAGTCTTTTGCCGTTTTACCTGATCTAAGAAGTGTAGGTGTAATGGGTGATGACCGTACTTATGGTTATCCGATCATCTTAAGGGCTGTAAAAAGTGATGATGCGATGACAGCCGATTGGGCTCATTTACCTTATGATCTTTTAGAAGTAATTTCGAATAGAATTGTCAATGAAGTTAAGGAAGTCAATAGAGTGGTTTATGATATTACATCAAAACCCCCTGCTACAATTGAATGGGAATAGGATGGGAGTGCAAAATCAATGAGTAAAGAGAACTATGATGTAATCGTGGTTGGGACAGGACCAACTGGAATATTTACTGTTATGGAACTTTTAAAAAAAGATGGTAATTTAGATATTTTAATGTTAGAAAAAGGAAAAGACATCTCAGAACGAGAGTGTCCGATGAAACAAAATCCCGGCATGGGCTGTATTAACTGTGATAGCTGCTCAGTCGTTTCAGGCTGGGGTGGTGCCGGGGCATATAGTGATGGTAAATTATCGCTTTCCCCTAAGATAGGCGGACATCTGGAAGAATACATAGGATTAGCTAAATTAAAAGAATTGATCAGTTATGCTGATGATATATATTTAAACTTTGGAGCACCGGATAGGGTATTTGGGGTTGATGGTTCTAAGGTACAAGATATAAAAGAAAAAGCGATTAAATCACAGCTTAAGTTTATTCCTGCCAAGCTAAGACACCTTGGTACAGGCTATACCAAAACAGTTTTAACTAACATGAAAAACTATATCGAAAGTGAAGGGGTAGATATTAAGTTTAGAACCAATGTAAAAGATTTTATCATTGAAGATAGTACAATAATTGGAGTTAAAACCGCAGGTGGAACAGAATATTACGGGAATTATGTAATTACTGCCCCCGGGCGAGAAAATGCCTCCTGGTTAAGTTCCCTAGCCCCGGAACTGGGAATCGAGACCAGTATTAATCCGGTTGATATTGGGGTTAGAGTGGAAACTTCGGCTGTGATTGCCGAACAGCTGACCCAGGATCTTTATGAATCAAAGTTAATCTATCAGACCCCGACCTTTGATGATAAGGTAAGGACCTTTTGTATGTCACCAGAGGGGGAAGTAGTAAATGAGAATAACCAGGGTTTAATAACTGTAAATGGTCACAGCCATGCTGATATTAAAACTGAAAATACTAACTTTGCCCTCTTAGTTAGTAAGACATTTACCGAACCGTTCCATGAGCCAATCACATATGGTAAAAATATAGCTAAGCTAGCCAATCTTTTAGGGGGCGGAGTCTTGATTCAAAGGCTGGGCGATCTTTTAGATGGTCACCGTTCAACACCGAACCGGATCGACCGGGGTATAATTGAACCGACCTTAAAGGAGGCTACCCCCGGTGATTTAAGTCTGGTATTTCCCTACAGGCATTTAAAAGGCATCATTGAAATGCTGGAAGCCCTAGACAATTTAGCACCCGGTTTATATTCTAGAGACACCCTATTATATGGGGTAGAAGTTAAGTTTTATTCAAATCGAATTTCTGTCAATGACAACCTAGAAACTAAGATTAATAATTTATATACAGCGGGAGACGGAGCCGGTATCACCAGGGGTTTAATGCAGGCCTCAGTTTCCGGTATAGTAATAGCGAGAGATATTCTCAACAAGGAATGATTAAATGTATCCCTGTATTGAAATTAAAGATGAGAATTCTTTCTCAGCAGGTATAAAAAAGATATATGATATTCTTTATACAGCCTACGGTCCCCAGGATTGGTGGCCGGGGGACAGCCGGCTCGAGATCATTATTGGAGCTATTTTAACCCAGGCTGTCAGCTGGAAAAATGTTGAAAAAGCCATAGGTAATCTAAAAAACAATGGTTTATTAGATATCAATGGTTTAGATCAAATTGAACAAGATCAGTTAGCTCAATTGATTAAACCTTCGGGATATTATAACATGAAAGCAAAGAAGCTAAAATCTTTCATTCGTTTTCTCAAAGAAGATTATAATGCAAGTTTAGATAATTTAGCAAAAGGGAAGCCTGATAACAAACGTGAAGAGCTGCTTGAAATATATGGGATAGGGCCTGAAACAGCGGATTCGATACTCCTATATGCTTTTAACAAACCAGTATTTGTAATTGATACCTATACAAAAAGAATATTCTCAAGGATAGGATATATTAAAGCCAATATTTCTTATCAAAAGCTGCAAGCAAAGATAGAAAATAATTTAAAAACTGATAAAAAACTATATAATGAATACCACGCATTATTAGTTAAACATGCTAAAGAGCACTGTTTAAAAAGCTCCCCTTTATGTAAAGGATGTCCAATTAATAATTTTGATAAGGAGGAGAGATATGTTAACGGTTAATACGGAGGAAATTGAAGGTAAAGAAATTACTGAAGTACTTGGTTTGGTAAGGGGTAATACTATCAGGGCCCGCCATATTGGTAATGATATAGTTGCGGGTTTAAGAAACCTCGTAGGAGGAGAAGTAAAAGAATATACCCAGATGATTAGTGAGGCCCGTGAAGAAGCCCTTATTAGGATGGAAGAAGAAGCCCAAAAACTCAATGCAGATGCGGTAGTCAATGTACGCTTTACTACTTCCCAGGTCATGGGTGGAGCAGCTGAAATATTAGCATATGGAACAGCCGTCAAATTAAAATAACTAAATTAGACCGGGTTTAAACCCGGTTTAATCTATTTATGATAAGAATTTATAAAAATATGAGGAGTGTTATCTATGGAGATGAAATGGAGTTTGGACTCACTCTATCCCGGCTTTGATTCAAAAAAATTCAAAGAGGATAGAAGTAAATTTGAGGAAAAAATTGAAGAATTAGAGGAATGGAATTTTGCCGAGGGTAATAAATTAGAGAATATTGAAGACTTTATTTTCACCCTAAAAGATTATTATAAGTTAGCAATGAAATTAAAAGCTTTTAGTTATCTAACAGTAAGTGTAGATGCTAAAAATGAAGAAGCCTTAAAGATGATAGAAAAGATAGAAAAAGAGATGGTCAGGACGACAAAACCAATGGTAAATTTTCAACTCTACTTAAGTGAGATAGATAATAGGGAGTCCCTCTATCAGAAATCCGAAATTTTAGCTGAGCACAAATTTTTTATTGAAGAATTAGTGGATAAAAGTGATTATCTACTACCCGAAGATGAAGAAGAATTAATTGCGAAAATGAAGCAAACCGGTTCTTCCGCCTGGACCAAACTGCAGGAAAAGCTAACTTCTACTTTGAAAGTACCGATTGAAATTGAAGGAGAAGAAAAGGAACTTCCCTTACCGGTGGTCAGAAATATGGCATATAAAAAGGATCCCGAGATAAGGAGGAAGGCCTACCAGGCTGAACTGGATTCTTATGAAGAAATCGAAGAATCGGTGGCAGCTGCCTTAAACGGTATTAAAGGAGAGGTTTTAACTTTAACTGAGCGCAGGGGTTATGATTCTCCTTTAGCTGAAGCGCTCCACAATTCGCGATTAAAAAAAGAAACCTTAGATGCTCTACTGGCAGCTATAGAAGAGAAGTTACCCTTATTTAGAGAGTTCTATAAAACTAAAGCTGAAATATTAGGACATGACAAAGGTCTCCCCTTTTATGATCTCTTTGCACCATTGGGAGAAAAAGAAATGGAATTTAGTTACCAAGAGGCAAAAGAATTTATCATTGCAAATATTGAAGATTTCAGTCAGGAGATGGCTGATCTATATAAAAACGCATTTGAAAATCAATGGATTGATGCTGAACCGAGAGAAGGTAAAAGAGGGGGCGCCTTCTGTTATAATCTCCATCCCCTAAAAGAGAGTCGGATCTTAAGTAATTTTACAGGATCTTTTAGTGATGTAACTACTCTGGCCCATGAATTAGGTCATGCTTATCACGGGCACAGTTTGGAAGAGGAGAGTATTATAAATTCAAATTATCCAATGCCTTTAGCTGAAACCGCTTCTATCTTAAGTGAAACTATTGTAACTGAAGCCGCTTTAGAAAAGGCAGATCAAGAACAGACTTATTCCATATTAGAAAATTATATCACATCCGCCGGTCAGGTAATTGTAGATATATACAGCCGCTTTACCTTTGAAAAAAATCTTTTCAAAGAAAGAGAAGCTAGTTCTTTAAGTGTGGAGGAACTGAAAGAGTTAATGGTTGAAGCCCAAAAGAAAGCTTATGGAGATGCCCTTGACCATGATTATTTACATCCTTACATGTGGCTTAACAAATCTCATTATTATTCGACCGGTAATAATTACTATAATTTTCCTTATGCCTTTGGTCTATTATTTGGCCTAGGAGTTTATGCCTTAAGCCAACAAAAAGGCGGTCAATTTATGGAAGATTATAACGAACTATTGAGAGCAACGGGCAAGAAGAAAATCGAAGCTGTAGCTGAAATGGTTGATATCGATGTAACCTCAAAAGAATTCTGGCTTAGTTCACTCCAGGTAATAGAAAATAATATTGATAGGTTTAAAAAAATAGCAGAAAAAAAGATATAATATTAAAAAACCGGGTTTTTAAACCCGGCTTTACCATTATTTATTTAGTTATGCTCTCTCACTACCAATTCGAGAGTACTTTGTGCTCTTACAGTTCGGGCATTTCGGAAGTGAATTAGAAAAGGAGTCTAATTTAATTACTTTACCACAGTTTTTACATTTATAGCTACCTTCTTTAAATCCTTTACCAGAGGTAGACATTATGACACCTCCCTAAGATTTAATGTATTTTAATTATACAATAAAGATACCAATATTAAAAGTAAATTTACAAAATTTTGACAATTTTTGATTTTGCTGTACTTTGTGTACTATAATAATAAATAGAAACCGCGTATAGGAGTGGTCTAAGTGGCAAAAAGTTTAAAACAAATTATCAAAAATTTTTATAATAACATGGTTAATACAACTGAAACCGGACAAGATTTAGAGGAGAAAATAGGGAAAGAGAATCAATCTTTCATTAAAGAAATCGTTGATTTTTTTATTGAGAAGTTTAATTTCCTGAAACCAAAAAATAAAGAATAAGCAGGTGATTTAAATGTTGGAAATCAAGATACCCGGCTATAAAACATTCAATATTCAGCATTTAGTTTTAGACTTTAACGGAACAATAGCTAAAGGGGGTAAGCTGATCGAGGGTGTTAAAGAAGAGCTGGATAAAATATGTGGAATTATTGAAGTCCATATTTTAACGGCTGATACCTTCGGCACTGTCAGAGATGAATTCTCTGTTGACATCCTCCCCGCCCGTTCCTATTGTCACGAACGAGGATTCCTTAAAGAAA
>CAZGMM010000124.1:0-6431 GCA_964526845.1 uncultured Halanaerobiales bacterium
ATAGTACTAACTTAATTAATTTGAATAGATAAGTTGTTTATTCTCTAAAAAATATTATTATTTTACATTCAATTTTATAATTGAATAAGCTTTTTAGACATAAGTCTCTTCTTCTAATTTATTTTTATATTCATTAACTCTCTCTACCTGTAAGCAGAAAGACTCTAATCTGGCCTCGATCACCTGGGTAAATACACTGCCGTCAACTTCTATCGCTAAAAATGGTAGTGAAGAAAACTTATCTAATACTTTTCTACTTTGGGGATCATCAGCTACTCTTTTCTTTTGTTCTTCCAAGGAAGAATTTAAGATAGACTCTGCCACCCTGTGCGGCATACAACCAAAGGGACCGATGATAATTACACCGTCTACATCATCTACTACCTCATCAATGGTCCCACCAACTGTTAATACAGCTTCCCCGGTTAGTTCAGGTGAGATCGCTTTTTCTGCTGATTCTACCACTTCATCAATATCGGTTATTCTATACTCACATAAACCAGTTTCACACATGATCTTTTTAATTTTCTTATCAAATCTTTTTTGCACAAAGGATTTAATATTGTTTTTAAACTTCTGCAAAAAACCAACTTCCGGTTTATTAATCTCATTTTGTACAAGGTAATCAACATAGTATAACCATTCATTATTGGGAGCAACCTTGGTCACAATATCTTTTTCAGCCAGTTTTTCAACTAAATAGCGGCGTGAAAACTCATCACTTCTTACATAAATCTCACCGGTTAGGGCAACCTTTTTAGCTTTTTCATAAGGCTGTTTTAAATTTATGGTAGAAAGTTTGTCTGCTTCTTCCTTTAACAGGCTCTTAAATTCAAACCAGGAAAGGTTTGCTAATCCTTCAAAAATTCTTTCCTTACTATTTTCAAACATTTTCAAAGCTCTTTCTTTATCTTGAGCTAGTGTAATTATAGTACTGTAGATATCTTCTAGAACATCAGCTACTATTATGGCCTGCCAACCGCGTAAGGTAAACTTCTGTCCCATACCGGCATAACTATTATCAGCCGATAAAGTAAGTAAGGCCACATCTTCTATTTCTTTTTCTTCTAATAAATTGTTAATTAGCACATTATACTGCCCGAAACGACAGGGTCCAGAAGCCTCCGGCATGAAGTAAACTAACAATTCATCTTCATTTTCTCTTTCCTCAAGATACCTTAATAAACTACCTAAAGTAAGTTGTAATGGTAAACACTCTTTGGAAGTTGAATTTGCTCTTCCCCTCTTTAATTCTTCTTTGGCAGGTGGTGGACAGTTCTCAGCATTTATACCACAGTAATTAAAAGCAGCGGTAAAGGCCTGACTGGCCTTGCCCCCCATGGAAGGGATAAGCACTTTTACTCTTTCATCATCTAGAGCATATTTTTTGCCTTGGGAATCTATTATCGTTACTCCATCTTCATAGTCAATCTCGGCTTTTTTATATTCACTATCTTCTTCCTCAGGCAGAGCCTTATCTTTCTGAAGTTTTCTATAACTATCTACAACATCTAAAAAGGCCTCTATTCTTGTATTTAAACCTGCATCAGCAGTATGACTGTCAAGTTCTAAAGTTAAGGATGGTTTACTGCCATTTTCATCCCGGAAATAACTGATTAAAAAGGAGTCCGGGCCACAGCTGAAGTTGGTAATATAGGCTCCAAATAAGCTGGGGTGTTCACTTACGAAATCTGCCCCTTTCATAATAAGCTGGCCCATCGACCAGTACATCTTATCAGAGACATCCCGTTCATCAATGGGAAGCATATCATATGAGAGTATCATTTCACCCCGGGAGGCAAATTTATGGGGAATACCCATGTTAGCCTCTGATACAAAGGCATTATAAGGTCGACCGAATAGCACAACAGCCTTTTCGTCAGGATTTTCTTCTAAATAGGATAAGACTTCTCGGCCCATTTCTTTTAACTCTTTTTCAAACTCTCTTTGCTCTGCAACGGCTTTCTGATAGGCCCTCTTGCTTTCCGAGCGAGAAATTCCTAACCTGGTTCCCATATTTACAAAATCTTCTTCAGGAGATTCATAACCGTTTTTAAAGCTTAAGACAGGAGAAAAGACATTATCCTTTTTTAGTTCCGGCCAGACCGAACTTAAATAATATGGTTCTGCCTGAGCCATTGGACATAACATGCTCTCTCCTGCCCCATTTTCTACATAAAGGCCTCTTACATGTGGTAAGAATATATAATCATATTCATTGTTATTTAAAAGGTCATACATATAACCGTGACTTAATTCGACCGGATGACAGAAAGCAGCTGTCTCCTGTTGGACACCTTCTTCTTTAACTTCATCCGGTAATACTACCTCATAGCCTAATTCAGCAAAGAACTTGGAATATAGAGGTAATAAGGAACTTATAGTTAAAGATCTATTAAGTCCTACTCTACCTTTTTGTTTTTTCTTTTCAGGCTTTGCAAAGTATTCATTAAATACCATCTGTTCCCTTTTACTGATCAGATTTAATTTCCCAATATCATATTGAACATCATGTGATAAGTTTACATATTTATTACAGGCCCCACCAAAGGGATACTTTTCTCCTTCTATATCCATTACATTAATTTCACACTGACGGTCACAGTTTTCTTTGCCACCCTGACAGATAAATGGTTCATGGTATTTTATATCTCTTTCAGCCAGGTTTTTTAAATCAAATTTTGTCTCTTCAGTTAGTCCTAAATTAAGATGCTCTTTTACCATTAATGCTTCTCCATATGCACCCATTAAACCGGGTTCAGGAGGAACAATAATTTCTTTATCAGTTAGGGCAGCCATTGCGACCGGAACTGCCTTATTATAACAAACCCCACCCTGCATGAAGACTTTATCTCCAACGGGACGATTACCTTTTACCCGGTTTGTATAATTCAAGCAGATCGAATATACTAAACCGGCACAGATATCCTCTATTTCAATACCTTCCTGGATAGCGCTTTTGATATCACTGCTGATAAAAGCAGAACACTGGTCATTAAAGTTAGGCGGGTTTTCACCCTGCAGGGCAATCCCTTCGATTTCTGTCATATCGATATTAAAGGATTCTTTAGCGGCTTCTTCTAAAAAGGAGCCCGTACCGGCTGAACAGGCTTCATTCATAGCATAATCGGTTGGAACCTGATTTACAATATAGGTGTATTTGGCATCTTGGCCGCCAATTTCAAATATAGTATCTACTTCATCATCGAAAAATACTGCTGCTTTGGCATGAGCCATTATTTCATTATGGATAGAATCGGTTAAGGCATGTAAACCGACAATCTGCCGGCCTGAACCCGTTACACCCAAACCTACAATTTCAATCTGTTTATCTCCCACTTTTTCAAGGAGGGTACTATAACATTCGCGGGCTGCTGCCACGGGATCGCCACTTGTTCTTAGATATACAGAGGCTAAAAGGGCGTTATCTTCTTTACGCATTAGCACAGCTTTTGTCGTGGTAGACCCGACATCAACCCCTAATATACAGCGGTCTCCCTCTCTTATCTCGTCTCTCTGCATATCATGGAAAGTTACTTTATCCTTATATTCTTGTAAAGAGGGCAAGAAATCAAAGGAACTTCTTTCTTTGTCATATAGGTTACTTTGATTAATACTTACCCCATATTTTTCACTCCATAAGGAAGCACCTAATGCTTCAAAGTATTCAGCTTCCTCCGGTACAATTACCTTTCCGACTCTTTTTTTCAGGTATTCTATCATTACATCATTCTGGCTGGTACCTCCTACTACCATAACACTGGAGGGATGGAAATTAGAAAGTAATTCCATTATTTTATCAGCCATCATGCTGCACAGTCCGGCTACTATCCTTCCTTTGTCTTCACCTTTATTTAAAGCATGTGTACAGTCACTTTTACAAAAGACCGAACACCTACCAGAAACATGGTATGGATTATCGGTCTTGGCAATATCAAGTGCTTCTTCTAAATCGAGGTCCATCCTTTTAATTTGCTGTAAGAAAAATTCCCCGGTCCCAGAAGCACATTTATTACCACTATGTACATCTGCAATTTTGCCCTGATCATCTAATTCATAGGCCATAAATGTTTCTCCACCGGCACTGACGATTGCCTCTACTTCACCATACTTTTCCTTTAAACTATGATAGGCAAGTTCAGTTGCTTCCGGTTCTGATAAGGAAGGTAGGTTAACAAAATCCTTAAACTTACGTCCGGTTACTGCATAATTTTGTTCTTCTTTAACCTCAAATTCCTTTAATACTTCTTGTAGAGTTCCTTTTGCATTACCTTCGTGAGGACTGGTAAGATATTGATTTATCTTAAGCTTTGCACTGTTTCTACTTATTTTGACAACTTTTATATTTGATGCACCCATACAAATTCCAATAGAAGCCATATAAATCAATCCCTTTTTTAAAGTTTGTTTAATATTATAATTGATCAATATAAATTTAATATACCTTTATTGTAAAATACATTAAAGACAACCTAATTGTCAAGAATCTTAAATTCTTTTTGTAGTAATATTGTTTAAACGGAGATTATTTTTCTGCTTTTATTACTACAAATCCGCCATCACCATACCCTTTTTCAAAGTGCTGAATCTCATTTACGGTTGATAGTGGACCAAAAATTGTTTGTACAATCTCGATATTAGAAAATCCATATTTATCTAATAGAGACAGTACCTCATCTGTGGTATAAAATGTTGCTTCTCTATAGAACACATTTTCTTCTTTTTTAGCAAGATATTCTCTTCCTAAAGGGCTATCCTCATCAACAAATCCAATAACAAAGCTGCCTCGTTCTTTTAAGACCCTTTTTACCTCTTGAAAAGACTTATCTATATCTGTTAAGAAACAGATCGTAGTAACCATCAAAACAAAATCAAAACTGTCATTTTCAAATGGCAGGCTTTCACCCACCGCGTCATAAACTTCAATACCTCTTTCTTCTGCCAGTTTGCGCATTTCTTTTGATGGCTCTACACCTATTTGTATTCCCAGGGGAACTGCAAACTTACCACTCCCTACTCCCACTTCTAATCCCTTTTCATTATCAGGAATAAAATGTCTAACTGCCTTTAACTCCGATTTATAAACATATTCATTTCTCTCAAACCAGTTTTCATATTGTTGATAATGTTTGTCGAAAGGTTCAGTTTTAGCATCCATCTTTAATTAAACTCCTTTCTTAATCTCTATCTTTAAGGATATCGATTATAACATTATTTGTTTCTTCCATACCCGGTACTGCTATTTTACCCATATTATCAAGTGTTTCTACTAAATTGGCTCCCACAATGCCATTATTAGAATTCAAATAATAATTCTCTACTGCCAGCAAAGCTGATTCAACAGCTGTAGAGGCGGCTGTAGCTGCCTTTAAAGCACAACCATAATTGCCACCATCACAGATCATGCCGGTTATATTACCTGCCATATTATTTATGGCCCCTATTATTTGTTCTTTGTTTCCATCTAATAGATAAGTAATGCCAGCACAGGCTCCCGTTCCGGCTGCCACTGCACAGCCGCAGTAGGCAGATAGTTTGCCTGTCTTGCTTTTTATATAATATGTTATGATATAACTTAATATGATAGATTTAGCCAGTTTTTCCTTGGGGATTCTTTTGCGTTCGGTTACTGCCGTCAAAGGTAAGGTGGCAATAATACCGTGATCTCCGCTGCCGCAAAAACTCATGGCTGGCTGGGGTACTCCGCCCATCCGGGCATCAACTGCAAAAGCAGTTAACCGCTGGGCATAGTTTGCAATATCATCGGCAATAGCCTGCTCTGCTACTAAATGAGTTAAGCCTGCTCCGACCCCCAATCCGGGTCCTTGTTTCCCTTTCTGGGCTAATTTTTTATTCATTTCCACTGCATCTAAGGTAAACTTAACCTCATCAAATTTTACTTCGTCTAATAAGTTTAAAACTTCTTCTATATTAAAAATTTTTAAAGGATTTTTTAAATCTTCTTTTTGCCCTAGTTCTTTTTCTTTATCTAAGAGCACATCTCCATCGGACTCCACATATTGTATATTATCATGTTGGTCTTTTATTATTACTAGACTAGAAGAGTTATCTGTTGAAACTTTACAGCTTACATATATATCTTTATAACCTTCTTTAATATTTACCTTTACAATACCTTTTCTTCTTAGTTCCTTTGCTTTTTTCACATCTCTATCCGTAATATTTTGAAGTACCTTTAAGCCTAAATCAGGGTCCCCCTTTATTATCCCCAATAAAGCAGCTATCTCTATGCCTTTTTCCTTGGTATTTGGTATCCCACAGGAATAAGCATTCTTATAAAGACCGGGGTCTAAAGTTAATTCAACCTTTTTGGGCTCTCCCTTTATTTCCCGGGCAGCCCTTGCTGCAGCTAAAGCAATTGCGGAGGGTTCCGTAACACCTAAGGCAGGTGCCATTTCCTGTTTTAATAA
>CAZGMM010000125.1:0-6404 GCA_964526845.1 uncultured Halanaerobiales bacterium
CTATACCAGGAGGCGATGTTATGGAATTAAATCCGCCTGAAAAAGATGGTTATTACGCCCTACTTTTAGCAATCTTGAAAGGCTACTCAGCCAGTAAAGCCTTATCTTATATTAAAAACGGACAATCAAGAGCTTAATAATTTGTAAAACTCCATATCTTTATATGGAGTTTTCGTGTATAAAAATCCTTATAATTATTGATTTATTCACTACTTATCCACAAATTGTGTATAACTGATAACAATTACTATTTAAAATTTACAAAATAACTCAATATTTGTTAAATATTAACTAAATAAAGTAAATTACCCCAAATATTTGGGGTAATTTTTTTTAATATTCATTTTTAATTAATAACAATAACCTCTGGCGGGAGTTCTGAAATTTCCTCCCATTCCACGAGAACTTCTAAAGGTTCTCCTTTGAAATTGATCAACTCTATTTCCATACATGGGCATTCTATTAAAAGAAGGAACTTGTGACCTAAAACCAAATCCACTTCCCATTCCAATTCTATCTTCATTTTCTATAATCATATTGATCTGTTCTTCAGTTAAAACAGTTCTTATCTTTTTTAGATATTCAGTTCGGGCTGTTGTAACCTGGTTCTGTAAATCAGATACTTCACTTTCAATCTTGGATATTACATCGTCTGATTCATCGGTTATAATTGCTTCTCTTAACTCATATCTTTTATCCTGTAGTTCTTCAACTAAATCTTCTCTTTTATCAAAGAATTCATCTCTGAAATCGGCGATCTCTTCTAATTGATCTTCCTCTAAGTCAAGATAATTAGCCTCATTTTGTTGATAATATGGTCTTTGACTGTCATCAAATCTATAACCTTGTCCAACTCCTCCTTGATTACCGTGGGCACTTACATTTAAAGCTCCAATGCCTAAGATTATTAGTGATAAAACTAAAGTTGAAATTATTATTTTTTTCATTTTCATCTCTCCTTTTGATCTTAATTTTTGACTGTAAGTTTATTATAGGAGAGAAATATGAAGAAAATATGAATATTGAAAAAATATTTTTTGTACTCTTACGAACCTTTGTTTAAGAGTTATACACAATCTGTGGATAATTTGTGAACAGATATTCGGATAATTAAATAATTATTAGTTATAATTGGTAAAGCCACTTAATAATTCTATCTCTGTAAATAAATCCTATTAGAAAAGCAATCCCTGCTATGACAGAAACTATCAGGGCATTTGTATATTCTTTTTGTTCAATATTAGCTCCTATATAGGCAGAAAAAACAATGGCGGGCAAACGGGCGAACATGCTGATGAAAATGAATTTCAGATAATTAACAGGCGTGATTCCTGCAAAATAGGCAAGAGCATCTTTCGGGGTGCCAGGTATAAAATAGAGTAAAAAGAGAACTGTTCCCCCTCTTTTATCTTCATTTATAAATATGTTCCATCTATTAAACATCTGTTCTGGAACAATCCATTTTACAAACTCATATCCTAAAACTCTAGCTATTATAAAACTGGCCGCTGAACCTAAGGCGATACCTATAATAGAATAGATCGATCCCCAAGCAGTTCCAAATAAAAACCCGGCTGCTATTTCTACCAACTCCCCTGGCACAATAAAAATAACTACCTGGAATGCTTGAATTAAGACAAACATAAGTACTTCATAGGTACCAAAATTATTCATCCATTTTTTTAACATAGCAGGATCTTTTATGATAGAATATATATCTCCACTTAATAAGAAGGTAAGGGTAAATATAGCCACAAAAAACAATATTAAAATTATCATTTTTACCTTAAGGTGATAAGGTGTGTTTTTCATTATAATCCCTCATCTAAACTACACATTAACTTCTTTAAGTCAATCATAACACAATAAGATAATATAAAAAAATGCCATCTAATCTGCTAATTAAATGGCTCTTAAATAAATACAAGTACTCTATTTAATTAGGCTATTTTCAATTGACTTTAAAATCACTCTACTACTGGCGGTTGCACCCGATACTGTATCAACCATTAAACTTTGCTGGGCGATGACTACATCTAAAATTGCTTCCGCCGGTTTGCCACGCCAATTTCTATGATCTATTAAATTAATATTGGTTATTTTATGGTCTTTTACTTCCACCTCAACAACTGAACCAACCAAACCAACTCTCTCTTCTCCTCTATATAGTCCATCTTCAACTACACTTAAATCAATCTCGGAAATTTGGACCGCATTAATTTTATCATCCATACCGGAAAAAACCACTGCAAAGTAAATACTCATCCCTATAATTATGACCAAAATCGCAATTATTATTTTTTTGAACATAAGCCTCTTTCCTTTCCTTAAGAAATAATGTAATCTATATACTTTTCAGCTTTTAAGTAAAGTTCCTTTTTACTGATATTCTCTTTACCGGAAAAGTATAAAGATAACAATCCGTTAATGGAATTAGTTAAAAGATCACCTGCTATCACTATATCCGCTTTTTTAATTACTCCCTTTTTAAAACAGTTCTCTATGATTTTTAGCTGTAATTTATATAGAACAGAAGGTTGAGTCTTGTTTCCTTGTTCTATATCCTCTACATTGATATTTTTAAAAAATATAAAATGATATAAATTTTCATTTTCTAAAAAGTAGTCTATATATTTTTTATAAACTGACTTGAGTACTTTTCTATTATCTAATTTTGTCTTTACCTCTTCATAGTGCTCATTTAAGGTATCGGCTAAAATATCTAATACCTTTACACCAATTGCCCACATTAGTTCATCAAAATTATTAAAGTAATTATAAATCGTAGCATAGGAATAACCGGCTTTTTGGGCTATATTACGAACGGTCAGTTGCTCAGCACCTTGTTTTAATAAGATACTGTAACCGGCTTCTATGAAATAATTTTTCATTCTTTGTTCCTGCATGTTTTTATCAACCATATTATTCACCCTGTATTTCTTCAGCAAATTTTTCTATATTTTTCTCGTAAATATTAGATTTACCAGCTTTATCTTTGGCCACAAACTTAACCATTGTTTTTTCTAAAAAATTCATCTTATCGGTATTGTACTCATATCCAAAGTATCCAACCACTGAAGTATGACCAAGTAATTTTTCTGGTATAGAGTTCTCTAATTGTTTCTCAAAATCTTTTTCTATCCCGCAGCAGAGATACAAACCGATCTTTTTACTCAAGAGAGTTTTTAAATTATCTTCAATAAATTTTTGAATCTCTTTTTGTATTTTACCGCCATAAATTGAGCCACCGATAATAATTGTGTCAAAATTTTCTATAAAGGGTTTGCTATTCTCTTGGATATTAACTATTTCTTTTTCATCTTCTAAGTTTTGATATAACTTGTTGGCCGCCTTTTCAGCACTACCGTGTTTGCTCGCATAAACGATGAGGGTTTTCACTAATATTCACTCCTTGATTAACAATGTTAATATATTTAACAATGTTAATTATATACCTTTATTTAATAGATGTCAATAAAAAAATATTTAACTACTTATTACTCGCTTCCTGAAGGATTTTAGACTATATTTTCCCCTTGAATGTATATTATGGTGGTCATTGAATTAATAATTATTTTAAAGGAGAATATCCCACTTCTCTATGAAGGTCTGCAATTAATTTATGGCCTTTTTCACTTAAATGAATCATGTCATTTAACATATATTCTTCAGAAATAATATTGTTGCCCTCTGGCCCATTTAATACTTTATATGTTTCAACTACCTTCACATTATACTTATCGGCCGCTTCCATTAAATAATTTCTCCATTTTTCGTAAGCTTCATATTTTAATACTTCATAAGTACCGTTTTCCTTCCAAGGATAATAAAATACAGGAGGTATACCTATATCTGCAATCAGAATTAAAGTCTCTTTAGGGTCAGATATTTTCGTCAATTCCGAAAAAAAGTTGGCAAATTCTTGTTCCATGGAACTTGTTACTTTTTCTAACTCGGCTAGATCGATATCATAAATCTTTCCTACCACCGGAATAATATTATCCCACCCCAGCCATAAAGTTATTATTTTTGCCTTTTTTAAGTCATTATATATAAGTTTGTTTTCCCTTATAATCCTTGTCCAATCAGCTACATCTCTACTTATATTTGTAGACCAATTACTAACTTTAACCTTCACGCCTAAGTCTTCTTCAATATAATCTGCATATATAGAAACATAAGTATCTTCAACACTTACTCCAAAACCTCTCGAATTAGAATCACCCAAAGCCACAAGCAGCCATTCTGGCTCTTCCTCTCCCATTATAATACTGCTGTTAGAGAAAAATATTATAGTAATAATAAATATCATATAAATTACTCTCTTCTTAAACATTTTATCACCCCCAATTTTTACATCGTATATATTTAAAAAATAAAAAACTCCCTGAAAAAAGCTATTACTTTGTCCGGGAAGTTTAGGATAATTATTATTTTTGATACTTAAATTATACCATATTTTTGCATTCTTGGGAACCTAAATAAAACAAATTTCTGGAGAGGTAATTGAAGAAATTAGACCATAAACTATCATTATCAAACATCTTCATACACTGGAAAGACTTATAGAAAAACTGAAAAAAGATAGATATTTTAATTAATTATAAATGTACTAAGGGGAGTTTGTGGCATTAAATACCATCAACTCCCCTCATGACTTTGCTATGTTATTTTATGGTTTAAATCATTGTTCGACTATTTCTACTCTGCGATTCCTCGCTTTACCTGCCTCAGTGGCATTCGAAGTAACCGGGGCCCGGGAAGCAACTCCATATGCTTCGATTTGTGTTGAATCTACTCCATAATTGTTGATCAATTCATTCATAACTGCTTCGACTCTTTTTTCAGATAAATTCAAATTATAAGATAGATCTCCCACATTATCAGTGTGACCTACTATATAATACTTTTTATCAGAATGATTGTTCAAAAATATAGCTATTTCTTTTAAAGCTGGTTTAGATTCTTCTTTAATAACAGCCTTATCTGTGTCAAAAAGAATACCGCAAATTGAAACAAAACCACTTAATTTTATATCATCTTCAATCTTTGCAGCAGTTACTAATCCGCTTTCCATGGGATTAATTTCAATTACATCTTGAGTTCTAATTATGTCATCTTGATCAGGGTTGATAAAATTTTAAAAAAGCTTGCCCATATTAGGCAAGCTCAAGATTAATATATCTAATTTTTTATCTCTATGATTTATATCTGTCACTTAATTCGTCTTTGATTTGATCTAAATTCACATCTTTTTCGACCAGTAAAACCATCAGGTGATAAATTAGGTCAGCTGTTTCATAGACAAGTTCATGTTGGGGCTCATTTTTAGCAGCAATAATAACTTCTGAAGATTCTTCCCCAATCTTTTTAAGAATTTTATCGATACCTTCTTCGAAAAGATAAGTTGTATAGGAATCTTCTGGTAGTTCATTCTTTCTGCTTTTAATTAGGTTATATAACATATTTATAATTTCATCTTTATCATATCTTGTCTTTTTATCCTTGCTTTCCGCTAACTTTCTGTAAAAACAGGAAATGTTGCCAGTATGACAGGCCGGACCGGCCGGTTCCACCAAAATTAAAAGGGTATCTTTATCACAGTCATAATAGAGCTCTTCTACTTTTTGGGTATTACCGGAAGTTTCTCCTTTATGCCATAACTCTTGTCTACTTCTGCTGAAAAAGACAGTTTCTCCACTTTCAATGGTCTTTTGTAAAGACTCTTCATTCATATATGCTACCATTAAGACATCTTTGGTATCTATATCCTGCACTACAGCCGGAATTAAACCTTTTTCATTATATTTTAACTCAACTTCTTCTAACAATCTTAAATTATTACTCAACATCATCACTACCTTCTTCAATTCTAACCGGGATTCCATTATCAGCCAGAGTTTGCTTTAAATCTCCCATATCAACTTCTCCAAAGTGAAAGATGGAAGCTGCCAGGGCTGCATCAACATCAGTTTTTGTGAATACTTCAATGAAATCTTCTATCCCACCGGCTCCTCCCGAGGCAATTACGGGTATATTAACCGCTTCTGTTACCGCTTTTAACATCTCAAGATCAAAACCCTCTTTAGTACCATCTCTATTCATACTGGTTAAAAGGATCTCCCCAGCACCTAAATCTTCGAGTTGTTTTACCCATTCAACGAGATCACGGTCGGTCTCTTTACTTCCACCGTTGATATAGACATCCCAGCCGCTTTCATCTTCTCTTAAGGCTGCATCGACTGCGCCTACTATACATTGGGAACCAAATATCTTAGCTCCTTTTTTAACTAAAGGAGGATTTTTAACAGCAGCCGAGTTAACAGAGATCTTATCTGCCCCGGCCCTTAAGATATACTGCATATCAGATATGGTCTTAATCCCTCCTCCAACGGTAAGGGGGA
>CAZGMM010000126.1:0-6401 GCA_964526845.1 uncultured Halanaerobiales bacterium
CTTGGTGTTGTGAGAGGACGGTAATTAAAATAATTAATTACCTCCTACTCGATTATAATACTAAGTATATTGATAAAGTATATAGATATACATAATTAACAGCAAAGTATGCTTTTTCTCCTTTCTAAATATTTTCAGTTTGTTAATCCTGAAAATAGGATTAAATAAAAATAGAAAGGAGGTAAATTGTAGTCTAATTTATTGCAAATGACAAATCAATAAGTTAAATTAAAATATTAAAGGAGTGAAAATTAAATTGTTTAAAAATAAATCATTAATCATTTTATCTGTATTGTTTGTCTTACTGGCTTCTTTTGTTTTGGGAGGGAAGGCTGTAAATGCTCAGGATAGATTGATTTTAGCGACAACTACCAGTACTGAAAATTCAGGACTACTGGATGAATTAATTCCTCCTTTTGAAGAAAAGTTTAATACCAGAGTAGATATAGTTTCAGTGGGAACAGGGAAGGCAATTAGCCTGGCTGAAAATGGAGATGCCGATATTATATTGGTCCATGCTCGTGAGGCAGAAAATGCTTTTGTGGAGGCTGGTTATGGTCTCAATAGAAGAGATGTCATGTATAATGACTTCATCATTTTAGGGCCAACCAAAGATCCTGCCGGCATAGATGGTATGGATGATGCTGGAAAAGCTTTTGTAAAAATTGCTGAAAATGAAAGTGATTTTGTCTCAAGAGGCGATGACTCAGGAACAAATAAAAAGGAACTATCTATTTGGAGCGGAGCCGGTATTGAACCAGCCGGCAGCTGGTATATTGAAACCGGTCAGGGAATGGGTGCCAGCTTAAATGTAGCCAATGAAAAACAGGCATATATCCTGGCAGACCGCGGTACTTACCTGGCCTATAAAGCCGACCTGGACTTAGAAATTTTGGTAGAAGGAGATCCGGATCTATTTAATCCCTATGGTATAATTCCGGTAAATCCTGCTGTGCATACTCACGTTAACTACCAGATGGCTATGGCTTTTGTCGGATATATAACTTCCCAACAGGGACAAAAAATAATTAATGAATATACTGCTTATGGTGAAGTATTATTTAATCCTTCTGCCATAAAACCAAAGAATTTAAAATAAATTAAGGTAAGGAATGAATTAGTATGGAATATATTATTGAGGCCTTAAAAGGTGCTTTCAACTTAATAATAACGCTTGACCCGGAAGTCAGGACCGTAGTTAGTACTTCCCTACAGTTATCAATAACCTCGACTTTAATTGCAGCTGTAGTGGGGACCCCGATTGGTATATTGATTACCAAGGTTGATTTTACGGGCAAGCATTTTTTAAATACTATTTTAAACACCTTACTCAGCCTGCCCACTGTTGTATTAGGCCTGCTTGTTTTTTCATTCATATCGAGGAGAGGTATCCTGGGAGAATGGGGTATGTTGTTTACTATGAGAGGTATAGTTATTGGACAGGTTCTATTAATCCTTCCCATAATAGTGGCCCTGGTTAGAAATGCAATCCATGACGTGGATGAAAAGATGTATAAAACAGCTATTTCATTGGGCGCAACCGGAACCCAACAGTTCCGGCTGCTGCTCTCTGAAGCAAGGTATGGTATCATAGGGGCTTTGGTTACTGGTTTTGGTCGGGTTATCGGAGAAGTAGGAGTATCCATGATGCTGGGTGGTAATATTAAAGGTTATACGCGAACGATAACAACTGCAATTGCCATGGAAACTAACAAGGGACGGTTCAGTTTTGGGCTGGCTCTGGGAATAATACTTTTATCAATATCTTTTATTATTAATTACATAATATATTACTTCCAGTCGGGGGAAATCCAATGAAAGATATAATCTTAGAGGCAAAGAATATAAGGAAAAAATATGATAAAGAACATATTTTAGATTTAGATAATGTGAAGATCTATAAGTCCTCCTTTAATTTTTTAATAGGTCCCAATGGTAGTGGGAAGACAACTCTTTTAAATATCCTGAGCCTGGTTGATACTGATTTTAAAGGAGAAGTATTATATAAAGGACAGCCAGTTAAAAAAGAGAACTTTGATATATTAAAATTAAGGCGTAATTTTTCTGTAATCTGGCAGAACCCCTACTTATTTAAAGGTACGGTTGCCTCCAACATTGCATTACCGCTGAAATTAAGGAAGGTTAAGCAGTCAGAGATAAAAGAAAGAGTTAAAAGTATTGCAGCTGAACTGGATATTGAAAACTTACTTGAGAAACAGAGTAATGAACTTTCCGGAGGAGAGAGGCAGAAAACTTCCATAGCAAGGTCTTTGATTACTAAACCGGAAATACTATTTATTGACGAACCCAATATCAGTCTCGATTATGAAAGTACCCGCTACTTTAACAACCTCTTTTTAAAATTAATCGAAGACGGTATAACTATTTTATTGATAACCCATGACTTATACCAGATAAATAATTTTGCGGAATATATTACAGTCCTAAATGATGGTAAAGTAGAAAAAAGCGGCTCAAATATAGATTTAGATTTTTAAAGTGGGGAGGATAATTATGTTCCAAAAATTTTTAGATTTAAAAAGTACAGACAAGTTCTGGGCAATAGTTAGAGATGAATTAGATATAAAACAAAAAGATATAGAAAGAATCGACTTCCAAAATAGTATAAGGCGAGTCCTGGCTGAAGATATCATAGCCGGGGAAAACCTACCCGCCTTTGACCGTTCTACTGTCGATGGTTATGCCGTAAAGTCCAAGGATATCCAGGGAGTCTCACAGTCTTTACCTGCCTATCTAGAATTGGTAGGTAATATAACAATGGGAGAAGAGACCGATATAAAGATAGGAGACGGCCAGGCCGCCTATATCCCGACCGGGGGCATGATGCCCGCGGGAGCAGACTGTGTTGTAATGGTCGAACAGACCGAAAACATTTCGGATAATATGGTGGAAATATATAAAACGGCCGGAGTAGGTGAAAATATAATTAAAAAAGGGGAAGAAATCAAAAAGGGAGAAGTAATTTTAAAAAGGGGCCACCGGATTAAACCGCGCGATATGGGAGTATTTGCAGGTCTGGGTATTACTGAATTTAAAGTATATCAAAACCCGCGCATTGTCATAATTTCAACCGGTGATGAACTCATATCTCCAGATAAAGAAATGAAGTTTGGTGAAATTAGAGATATTAATACCTATACAATCACCCATCTATTAAAAGAGGCTCAGGTAGAGGTGAAACAGGCCGGTATTATTGAAGATACTTATCAAAAAATTAAAGAGTCAATTCAGGAGTATCTGGATTTCGATTTAATATTGGTTTCGGGCGGTAGTTCAGCTGGCTTAAAGGATGTAACTGTGGATGTAATTAACGAACTGGGCGAACCCGGGGTATTAGTGCACGGTTTAAAAGTAAAGCCGGGCAAGCCGACCATCTTGGGTAAAATAGTTGATACTCCGATCATGGGATTACCCGGACATCCCGGCTCAGCCTGGATGATTGCCAACAAATTCGTATTGCCCTTAGTCAAGTTATTAAGTGGTGAATACGAACCAAATAATGTGTTGGATAATATTGATAAAGATAAAATAGTAATGAAGGCAGTATTAAATAGAAATCTTTCTTCTGACAAAGGCAGGGAAGAGATAATACCGGTGAAATTAATAAAAGATAATGGTCAAGTAACGGCTGTACCACTATTAGGCAAGTCAAGTTTTATGCGGGTATTTATAGAATCAGATGGGTATTTGGTCATTGAAGCAGCCCAAGAGGGTATTGAAAAAGGACAAGCTATTGATATTTATCTATTTCAATAAAGAAAAGAGGTTTTAAACATGAAGAGAAAGGCATATCTAAAAAAGACTTCTTTAAAAACAGCTCAGGCAATACTTTTAGATAAATTCGGAAAACAGGAAGTTAAAGCTGAAGTAATTAAAACGGCTAATGCCCAGGGTAGAATTACCGCCGAAGCAGTTTATGCAAAAAGGTCTGCCCCGGACTACTATGCTTCCGCCATGGATGGGATAGCTGTAAAAGCGGACAGTACCAATTATGCCAGTGAAAGAGAACCCGTCCTATTAACCAAAGACAGTGATTTCGTGTATGTAGATACAGGTGATTTAGTACCGGAGCCCTTTAATGCCGTAATTAAGATCGAAGAAGTAGAAAAGATAGATGAAAAAAGGGTCGAGATAATTAAAAGTGTGCCGGTCTGGAACAATATTAGATCTATCGGGGAAAGTGTGGTTAAACAACAGCTGATTATTCCCTCTAATAAGGAAGTTAATGTTTATGAAGTGGGTGCTATGCTGGAAGCGGGTGTAACCGAGCTAGAAGTATATCAAAACCTAAAAGTCAGTATTATTCCCACCGGTAGTGAACTGGTCAAGCCGGATCAGAAAAAAGAAAAAGGACAGCTGGTTGATTTTAACACCACCATGTTAAAACTGACAGCTCAAAATCTGGGCTGTACAGTCCATGATTTCGATATAGTTACCGATGATTATGAACAGATTAAAAGGGCAGTAGAAAAGGCTGTAGCTGATTCAGATATTACGATCATCAATGCCGGCTCTTCGGCCGGTAAAGAAGATTATACCTTAAGTATCCTGCGGGAATTGGGTGAAGTATATGTACACGGGGTTGATATTATGCCGGGGAAACCTCTTGTTATAGCAGAAGTAGATGAAAAAGCAGTGATCGGTTTGCCGGGCTATCCTCTCTCAGCCTTACTGGACTTTCATCTTTTTGTTGAACCTTTAGTTAAAAAAATGTTAGGACTTAATTATGAACTGCCGGATAAGGTAAAGGCAGAGGTCAAAAAGAAACTCCCTTCCACGGCCGGTTTAAAAGAATTTATCAGGGTAAACCTGGCAGAAATAAATGAACAATTATTGGCCTTACCGCAGAAAAGAGGTTCTGCCACCATGCAGTCCTTAATTAATGCGGACGGAATATTACTGATACCCGAAAGCAAAGAAGGTATCTTGGCCGGAGAAGAAGCAGATGTCTATCTATTAAAAACAAGAAATACAATAAATAAGAATTTAATGATGGTGGGCAGCCATGACTTAACAATTGATATAATCAGAGATTTAGTCAAGAAAAATAAATATGACTTTGAACTGAGTATCCAGTCGGTCGGCAGCTTATCAGGCCTGGTTTCGCTAAAGAGGGGAGAATGCCATTTGGCGGGTGCCCACCTTTTAGATACTGAAACAGGTAAGTATAATACTTCCTATATAAAAGACCTTCTCAAGGGAGAAGAAATTGCTGTCATCAATCTCGTGCACCGGGAACAGGGCCTGTTGGTTAAAAAAGCCAACCCAAAAAATATCAAGGGGATAAGAGATTTAACCAGAAATGATATTAAGTATATTAACCGGCAGAGGGGTTCGGGTACCAGAGTATTATTAGATTATTTACTGCAAAAAGAAGATATTAATACCGGTGATATAGATGGTTATGAGAAAGAAGAATTAACCCACATGGGGGTAGCAGTCCAGGTTGCGGAAGGTAATGCCGATGCGGCCTTAGGTATTAGAGCAGCGGCTGAAGCGGTTGATATTGATTTTATTCCTGTAAAAAAAGAAAAGTATGATATAATATTAAAGAAAAAGGATCTAAAAGATGCAAGAGTAGATAAAATAATCGATATAATCCGATCTGATGAATTCAAAGAAAGGGTAAATCGATTGGGCGGTTATGATACCAAAGAAAGCGGCTATATTAATTATATAGAATAAAAAGGGGAGATAAAATGATCAAGACGGCGGTAGTAACAATTAGTGACAAGGGTTCCCAGGGTAAAAGGGAAGATAAGAGCGGTCCTGTCATTATTGAGATGTTAAAAGAATTTGAAGCTGAAAAAAGCTACTACAATATTATTCCGGATGAAATAGAAGAAATAAAAGAAGAGTTAATTGAACTAGCAAATAAAGAGTCAATAGATCTAATTTTAACCACCGGGGGTACGGGTTTTGCACCACGTGATGTAACACCAGAAGCTACCCGGGCTATAATGGAAAAAGACGCACCCGGTATAGCAGATTTAATGAGAATGGAGACTATTAGTATCACAAAAAAAGCCGCCTTATCAAGAGCGGTTTCCGTCATAAGAAACGATACTTTAATAATTAATCTACCGGGTAGTCCCAAGGCGGTGCGGGAATGCCTGGAAGCAGTCAAAGATATAATCCCGCACGGGATAGAAATACTTAAAGGTGAGGTCACAGAGCATAATTAATCCCAATTATGCTCTTTTATTATTTCCTTTAATATTATATAATATTATCAATTTCAAACAAGAAAACCTCGTTCTTGCTAAAAGGCGGGGATGAATTGTTCGATGCATAACAGTCTGTATGATATAATAACCTACAACAGTTAGGTTGGGGAGTTGAAATCTGGTTTGAATAAAACATATATATTGTCCATACAA
>CAZGMM010000127.1:0-6370 GCA_964526845.1 uncultured Halanaerobiales bacterium
TTAAAAATATGAAAGGAGGTGGAATATTCCACCTCCATAACCAATTTTATTTATCTATTTTTCTTATCTTTCTTTTCTCCGAAGAAGTCTCTAAAGTCTCTACTACCAGTTACTTCTTTTTTAGATCCGAAAAAGAAATCTCTAAAATCTCTACTACCGTGATCAAACATCTATATCACTCCTTTTATATTTTATGATATAAGATAACTTATTTTCTAGAGCTAAATAGATTAGCGAAGAAATAAGCGTTAAATAAGTTATAATAATTATCATAATTTTTATAATACCTGTCTTCATCATTTTTTTTATTGTTGTATAGCTCATTGATATAATTATTCTTGCGGTCAAACATTTATATCACTCCCCGTATATATAATATCTTTCTTATTTATTTTCACTATCTCTATTTTAACTAAATAAATCTGAGTAAAATAGTAAGCATTTAACAATTTTTTGGATAGACGAGGTGTTTTTATGGGAAAAAATATAAAAAGATCCAATAAAATACAAATAAGAGAAACTGAGATAAGTGATATAGACTATGTGCGAACATTAGAAAATGCACCCGCCAATCGAGAGAATGTATTTCAATGGTCTAAAGAACAGCATATTGAAATAATTGAAGGCAAAGATACTCTCCACTTAATTATTGAAGATCAATCTGGTCAAAAAGTTGGCTATGCAATAATTGCCGGACTGGAGAGTAAAAATAAAAGTATTGAGTTGAGAAGGGTAGTAATAGATAAAAAAAATAAGGGATATGGAACTGAATTCTTAAAACTGATGAAAGAATATACCTTTAAAGATTTAGAGTTTCATAAGTTATGGCTGGACTTTTTTGATACTAATACGAGGGTAGAGACTTTATATAAGAGGAATGGTTTTAAAATAGATGGGGTACTAAGAGATAAGTATTATTATGGTAATAGATATATAAGTATAGTAATTATGTCTATTTTAGAAACGGAGTATAAAAAAGATTAAAATACAAAAAGAGAATAATGTTATTCCCCCTTTGTATTTTTAAAAAAATATTAATAATGTTTAAGTGTAGCTAATTTAATAAATCGAATATTGCTTCTTTTAATAAATCTGGTAAGACTTCAAAAGAAAAATTTTGTTCTAACCGTTCATAATGTTTATGGGAATCTTTACCGTAAACCCCCAAATTCATAACAGGAACATTAAGTTCGTTAATTTCTTCTAATGGTAACTTATAATCCAACCCCCAATTAGGCATATTTGGTTTTAAATATTTTTTCACTATTTCAAATTCCATTAATTTATAGTAACTCAAATCGGAAATACCCAAAAAGCTTCTGCATATCTCCATTTCTTCTCCATATTCTTTTTTATATTTACTAATTATTTTTTGTGCAGTTTTTATAATTTTTTTATCTCTTTTATCATTATTTTTATTGAGGATTGAAGGGTAATAAGGTGGTAAATATCCCACAATAATTTTAGGTTGGTCATCTTCGGTTAAGGAATTCACTGTGTCAACTATTTTTATTGCTATATCCTGTTGTTGTAAATTGTTTTTGTTTTCTTCAAATACCATCTTTATTCTATCTTCTAATGAATCGCCAACCTTTTGATAAGCTTGTTGATATAGCTCTTTATATGTAATTATATTAACCTTTGTATTAAAGGGCTTATAATTAATATCAGATAATTTATCAAATCTTTTTTTGTTTCTTTCAATTTTTTTCAAGGCCTTTTGAGAGCTTTTTTCTGCCAATTTGGTTAATTTATTTAACATCTCCTGAGGATTAGTTTTTAATACCGGCATATTAAAATAGACTACAGATTTTTTGGGAATTGAAGCGGAATATAATTCTTTTTCATCTCTTAGCTTAAGACAGGAAGGCGGTGAAGTAATAAGATCCGGTTTTATTATTTCACTATAATCCATATTTCCCTCTAGGGAATTAACTATTTGAGAAGCCAAGAGATTACTATTTAAGCCTGAAAAGATATTAGTTGCATGGGTTTCAATTCCAATACAATAGAAAAATACAACACTTTTTCCAGCTGAGCCCGTGTAAATATATTTATTATTATCTCCTGGGAACTTGGGAACCATCGGTTCACTATCTATAATAGCCTGATAATCTAATTTTTCTTCTTTTTTTAATTTATTTAAAAAACTAATACTATTAATAGCGCCTCTAGAAGAGGTTTCCTCATCTGGTAGAGATAGAAAGAGGATATTGCCAGTTAATTCATCTAAATTTTCACTGAAATATTTAAGGAGAGAAATCTGTACAGCTTGGCCCCCTTTCATATCAGAAACGCCTCTTCCGAATAAGTAATCTCCATTTTCTATATCTTTTTTTACCTCCTGGGGAAGTTGTTCAAAATCTTCATTAATAATTTTTTCGGTTAATTTTAAAGGCTGAAAAGCTAATTCTTTGTCCTTTCCATAATCTTCTATACCTACAACATCATAATGTCCCATTAATATTACTGTTTTTTTAGAAGGGTTATTACCTTTCAGCAAAGCTGCGATGAATTTTCTTTCTAAAAAGTCATTTTTTAATTTTTTTACATAGATATGTTCCTGATTCTTCTTGAAATATTCTATCTCTTTTAAAATTTCTACTATTTTATCACTCATTAATTTTACTTCTTTTGTATTAGAAATACTGGATTGTTGAACCATCTCTAAAAGCAAACTTTTAATTTCGTTTCTTTCTATTTTTTGCATAATAAACTCCTCCTTACTTTTAGGTAGAGCAATATAATTAATAAGTTTTAAAATACATTTTAATTATATAATTAATAAGCTTGTATGTCCATTTATAGATTTTGATAATTATTAAAAAGAGGTGATAGAGTAGTATTTGTTGAAAATATAACATACTGATAGAGATAGTATATTCTTCTAAAATTTTATTATAGAAAGAATGAGATGGGAGGTATTATTTACAATGTATAATATAGAGAATGAATTAAAAGAGATTGAAGGGGAAGTTATCTCAATAAGGAGAAAACTTCATCAGATACCAGAAATAAGCATGGAAGAACATCAAACTTCTGAAATGATTGCTGAGTATCTTAAAGAAATCGATGTAGAAGTCATTGAAAATATTGGAGGAACAGGTGTTGTTGCCGTATTAGAAGGCAAAGAAACTGGTAAAACATTAGCGATACGTTCAGATATTGATGCCTTACCGATTGAAGAAAAAACGGGTTTAGCATTCAGTTCTAAAAATAAAGGTAAGATGCATGCCTGTGGTCATGATGGCCATATGGCAATTGCTCTTGGTACTGCCAAAGTTTTATCTGAATTTAAAGAAGAGATTAAAGGTAAAGTTAAATTTATATTTCAACCAGCAGAAGAAGAACTAATTGGAGCTAATGAAATGCTAAAAGATAATGTTTTACAAAACCCTGATGTAGATGCAATACTTGGCCTTCATATCTGGCCAGATATTGAAAGCGGCTTAATAGGTGTTCGTCCGGGTCCTATAATGGCAGCTGTAGACAAATTTGAAATAGAGTTGATAGGTAAAGGTGGACACGGTGGAATACCTCAAAAAGCAATAGATCCAGTGGTTATGACTTCATCATTAATTGATAGAATTCAGAGTATAGTAAGCAGAGAAATTGATCCTACCAAAGCGGCTGTAGTAACCATTGGCAAAATACAGGGTGGCACTGCTTATAATATTATTCCAGATAAGGTTCATTTGGAAGGAACAGTTAGAACTTTTGAGATTGAAATAAGAGATTATATTGAAAATAGAATTAAGAAAATAACCAAAAATGTTTCAGAAGGTTTTGAAGGAAACTATAATATTAAATATAAAAGAAAGGTACCCCCAGTTTTCAATCATAAAAAATTCACAAAAAATATAATAGCAAAATTGAAGGGTTTATTAGGCGAAGAAAAAGTAATAAGAGATTTTAATTTATCAATGGGTGGGGAAGATTTTGCTTTATATCAAAATCAAATTCCCGGTACTTATATGTTTTTGGGAACTAGAAATGAGAGTAAAGACATAGTAAAGCCAATTCATCACCCCGAGTATAATATTGATGAAGAAATATTAAATTTGGGGGTTAAAGTATTTAGTAGTTTAGCACTTGATTTTTTAGATTAAATTATTAATTACTGATAGATTATTTTCCTAAGCTTATTGCAATTATAATAAATATATATTATAATAAGTAAAAATAAAATTATGATAAATAGTTGATTGGGAATAGTAAATTATATTTCTTTTTGAGAAAGTTAATGGTCGCTGAGAATTAACAGGAAGTATAATTGAATCCCTCCATGATAGGCAGGGGGAAATTAATAGTAACTCTGCCCGGCGCAGACCGTTATTCTTGTAAGTGGACCATAAATGGTTAATAAGGGTGGCACCACGGGTATTATACTCTCGTCCCTACTGTAGGGGATGAGGGTTTTTTTATTTTTATATAAACTTTTCATCTAAAAAAATTAAGCAGGGAGGAATTACAATGTTAGATCGTAAATTCATTAGGAAGAATATTGATAAGGTTGAGAAGGCTTTACAAGCCAGGGGAGTAGAAAGCCCTTTAGACAGGTTTCAGGAACTGGAAGAAGAGAGAAGAGACTTACTTTATGAAAACGAACAGTTAAGGCATAAGAGGAATGTTAACTCTGATAAGATTGGCGAATTAAAAAGAGAAGGAAAAGATGCCAGTCATTTGATCGATGAGATGAAAGAGGTTTCTGAAAAAATAAAAGAATATGATGAAAAGTTAGCTGAAATTGAAGATGAATTAGACAGCATATTATTAAGAATACCGAATATTCCAGATGAATCTGTTCCGGTTGGAACAGATGAGGAAGACAACCGTGAAATTAAAAAGTGGGGGGAACCAAGGGAATTCGATTTTGATTATAAGGCACACTGGGATATTGGTGAAGATCTAGATATCTTAGACTTTGAAAGAGGTGGAAAAGTAACAGGTGCCCGTTTTACATTCTTAAAAAATGCCGGGGCTAGATTGGAAAGAAGTTTAATCAACTTCTTTATTGATGTTCATACCAAAGAACATGACTATAAAGAAGTATTCCCGCCGTTTATAGCAAACCAGGAAAGTATGACAGGTACCGGGCAGTTACCTAAATTTAAAAAAGACATGTTTAAGCTAAATGGATTACCATATTACTTAATTCCAACTGCTGAAGTGCCGGTAACTAATATGTACAGAGAAGAGATCTTAGATAAAGAAGACCTACCGATATATCACACTGCTTACAGTGCCTGTTTTAGGGCAGAAGCTGGTGCACACGGTAGAGATACAAGGGGAATAATCAGACAACACCAATTTAATAAGGTTGAGATGGTAAAGTTTGTGGAGCCGGAAACTTCCTATGATGAATTAGAAAAGATCACTCAAGATGCTGAAGTACTGCTTCAGATGCTTGAATTGCCATATAGGATTGTTACACTTTGTAGTGGAGATTTAGGTTTCTCAGCTGCCAAAACTTATGACTTAGAAGTATGGATGCCGGCTTATGATACCTATCGTGAAATATCCAGCTGTAGTAACTTTTTAGACTTTCAGGCTAGAAGAGCCGGAATTAGATACAGACCTGAACCAGATGCAAGCACAAAATATGTCCATACCTTAAATGGTTCTGGACTTGCTATCGGTAGAACTGTAGCAGCTATTTTAGAGAATTATCAAAATGAAGATGGATCCGTTACAGTGCCTGAAGTACTAAGGCCTTATATGGGAATGGATGTCATCAAGTAAAAAACATTAACGAATTTTCCATATATCTTGACAAGTAAGGCGTATTATAGTAAAATTTAAGATGTGCCAAAAATGGAGAGATGTCCGAATTGGCTAAGGAGCCGGACTTGAAATCCGGTGAAGCCGAAAGGTGTCGGGGTTCGAGTCCCCGTCTCTCCGCCATTGATATGACTGGAACCATGAGGTTTCATTAAAATATATATTGCAAGAAAAAAAGCACCTAGAGTGCCCAAAAGGTGCCGAGAAAATTATTTAGATAATAAATGAATATTTGCTAAACTTATAAGTGCCTTAAATAGGTGCTTATTTTTTTATTCAAATTTAATAGTATTCTGTAATTTTTCAGCGGCTTCTTCTTGCATTTCAAGATCGACATGGGTATATAGATCAAGGGTGGTTGTAATTGTTGAGTGTCCGAGCATTTCTTGAACAACTTTGGCTGGAACACCATTTTTCAAATTAATTGTAGCGAATGTATGTCTTAATGTATGAAGAGTATATTTTTTGGGTAAATTTAGTTTTTTTAATGCCTGATTGAATTTTACATTTAAGGTTTGGGGATTATAAGGATAGCCATCTGGTTTGCAGAAAACATAATTTTTTTCTTTAAAATAATCAGTACCAAAAA
>CAZGMM010000128.1:0-6270 GCA_964526845.1 uncultured Halanaerobiales bacterium
TAAATTATAAAATCAAAGCCGGCCGGCTCATGTCGGCTGGCTTATTTTCTTATTAAAAGGAGATGATGATGGTGGAGGGAGTAGATAGAGTTAATAGCAGCGCTAATTTAAAAAGCGTTAACCTATTAAAAAGAAATAAAAATGAACAAGATGAAAATAATATTAATTTAAATGAGTCCACCAGTGAAGAAAAACAATTAACACAAAAAGAATTAAAAAATAAATTAGAAGAAAAAATAGAAGATATGAACAAAATTACTGAAACATTGGAAGAAAACCTTTCGTTTAAATTACATGATGAAACCGATAGAATAATGGTCCAGGTAGTTAATGTTAAAACTCAAGAAATTGTTAAAGAGATGCCTCCCGAAGAGATGTTAGATCTTTCTGCTAAGATACATAAAATGGTAGGCTTACTTATTGACGAAAAGGTATAAAGAAAGAGGTGAAGTAGTATGGCTGATTTAGGTTTGAGTGGATTATCTACAGGGATGGATACCCAATCAATAATAGAGCAATTAGTTGCTTTAGAAAAACAACCTATTTATGATGCACAAAGAGAAATTCAGGAATTAAAAACAGTAAAAGATGCCTGGCGTGATGTCAATTCCCGCCTTGATAAACTAGAAAATAAGTTAACTGACTTAAAACTATCTGCCACATATAATTCCAACACTTCTAACAGCAGCAACCTAGATGTTGTCACAGCTACAGCGGAAAATTCTGCATCTGAAGCTACTTATAATTTAGATATTACAAATCTGGCTAAAGTGCATAGAGTAAGTTCTGATAAACAACTTAATTCTACGGATCCATTAAATCAAACTGGCGATATTGGGATTAATGGCAAAACTATTACTATTAAAGATACTGATTCCTTAACTGATATCATGAATAAAATAAATGACACAGCTGATATAGGGGTAAATGCTTCAATAATAGATAATAATTTAGTGATAGAATCTAGTCAAACTGGCACAACCAATCAAATATCATTTACAGATACAGATGGAGTATTAGAAAACTTAGGCGTTCTTGATACAAATAAAGATATTAAAAATGAGTTACAGGCAGCCGAAGATGCTTTCCTTTCAATAAACGGTGTAGATGTAACAAATTCATCTAATAAGATTGAAGATGTAGTTAGTGGAGTTAATTTTTCAATCAAAGAAACAGGAACTGCCACCATTACAGTCAGTAAAGATACCGGCAAAGCTTCCTCAGCAGTCCAGGCTTTTGTCGATCAATATAACAGCCTCATGGATTTTATAGATACCAAATCAGCTTATGATTCAGAAACAGGTGAATCATGTATACTACAAGGTGATAGTACATTATCAAGACTGCAGTCCAGAATAAGGACCATGGTTACTGATAGGGTTGATTCAGGAAGTGAATATAACCAACTAGCAACTGTCGGTATTTCAATTGACCGGGATGGAGTAATGAGTTTTAACAGCAGCAAATTAAAAGAAGCTTTAGAAGATTCACCGCAAGATGTCATCAATTTATTTAAAGCCCAAAAAGACGAGGAAGGTTTTGATGGCGCAGCTACCAGGCTTGATAGTTATGTAGATCAACTAGTCCAGTCCAACACCGGAACTATTCCAAGGCAGATAGAATATTATGATAATCAGGTTGAGAACCTTAATGAAGATATCGATGGCTACGAAAGAGATGTAGAACAGGTTAGAGAAAGATATACAGAACAGTTTACAGCCATGGAAAAAGCCATCCAGGAAATGCAGTCCCAACAGAGCTGGATGATGAGCCAATTATCAAGTATGGGCTCAGAAACCAGTATGTTAAGCAGTATGATGTAATTTAAAAGGGAGGTTTTTAATTTGGATATAAATTCCGCTATACAAAATCAAATCGCAAGTGTGAAATCAGCAATCAGCATGTCAACCATGCAAACTGCCATGAGCCAGGATGGAGCTACTGTCAGTAAATTAATTGAAGGTATGGAAGAGACCAGTGAAGCAGTAAAAAACGCTTCAATGCCGCACCGAGGTAACCATATAGATATAAAGGCCTAACAGTTTAAGAGATTAAAAATAGGTAACATGATTTAAGGAGGAAATATAATGTCAATGACAGCACATAAACAATATAAACAGGTACAGGTTAAGACAGCCAATAATAAAAAACTACTTATCATGTTATATCAGGGTTGTATCAAGTTTTTAAGAATAGCCAAAAAATCTATTAAAGAAGATGATCTTGAAAACGCTAATGAATACTTAAAGAAATCTCAGGATATAATAAATGAATTAAGATATACCCTTGATATGGAAAAAGGGGGAGAGATTTCAAATAATCTCTATCAATTATACAGTTTCATGTACTCAGAATTAGTAAGTGCTAATGTAAATAAAGATGTTGAGCACATTGAAACTGTCGAAGAAATGATGCTTGAGTTATTAGAATCCTGGCAAGAAATTATTAATAACTCACAGCAAAAACAGGGAGAACAAAAAATAAACCTAAGCGGATAATATACTAGTAATTTTAATAAACGCCCTTGAAAATAATCAAAATAAAGGGGTAATAAAGATGTCTGATATCAATAATATTGGAACTTATGAAATTAAAATATTGACAAATAATAACATTAGAAAAAAATATAAGAATAATATAAATAGTAAAAATAATAAACAAGAACAGAAAGATAAAGTTGAAATTAATAGCCGAGATAATTCAAATAATAAGAATAATTCAGTCAGTAATAACTATAATATAAAAGATGGAGTAAAAAGGCCTATTAAAATAGATAACAGTAATAACATTATTTTCGTTAACTTTAAGGGAGAAAACAAGAAAATCAAGATAAAGCCTGGCAGATATACCTTAACAGAGATTTCTATTTCTATACAGGAAAGAATCAATGAGTCATTTGGGATAGGAAAGGTGAACTTAAAAATAACCGGTTCGCTTTCAGATGGTTTTATCCACGCCGAGGAAGATAAGACAAACAAGTTCCTAATAGAAAAATAATTCATTTATATCAAAGAATAATTCAACTTATATAAAAATAATTCACCCATTTTTAAGGAAGTGCGAATATGGACTTATATGATTATTATAAAAATTATTATAACTTAACAAAACAACAAAGAGAGAATATTAAAAATAATGAAATTAATGATCTTCCTAATCTGATTGAGAAGAAGCGTGAAATAATCAAGCAGATAGAAGAAAATACAGATCTGGAAGATTACTTACGTAAACAGGATGACCCAAAAGAAGCCTTTGCAGAACTTAAAGAATTGATGGAAGAAATAAATGCCTTGGAAAAAGAAAATACTAATTCAGTAGAATTTAAAAAAGCCAAAATATTAGATAAAATGAACGACCTTAACCAGAAGGCGAAGAGTAGGAAGGGTTATCTTGCTCAAAATAAATTTGAAGCCAAATTCATAGACAAAAAAAGTTAAAATATTAATATTAGTTAAACAGTGAATCAGACAAAGGGGTTGTTATAATTGAATAAGAAGTTTAATTTGAATAGTATTACTACCAAATTTCTTTTACCCACACTTCTGGTAATAATAGTTGGAATGGCAGTAATCGGATTTATCGGATATAACACACAAAAAAATTATGTAATGAACGCAATAGAAGAAGAATCTAATCTTCAGATTGAAGAGATAAAGACCACCATAGAAGAAAGAGAAACCAACGCCCAGATGACAGAAGAAGCTATCGATAAATACCTTCTCATGATTACAGAATCAATTAACGAGATATTTGCAGGTACACCAAACTTCTTACTACAAAATAAGATCAATGGTCTAGTAGAAAGTCTGGGAGTGCCTGAAATTCACGTAACCGATGGGAACGGAGTTATCCAGTGGTCCAATGTTGAGGATTTCATCGGTTTTGATTTTCAAAGCAGTGAACAGACCCGACCATTTTTGGAAGGTTTAGAAAATGATGATTTTCAACTTTCCCAGGAACCACAATTAAGAGGAACAGATGGATCGATGTTCAAATATGTGGGAGTATCTCGCAAAGAAAAACCCGGTATTGTGCAGATAGGAGTGCAGCCTACTGAATTACAGAAACTATTAAATAAGATAAATATCAAGAGAATTGCCGATAATACGAGTTATGGTGAAAAGGGATATGTTTACATAACTGATGAAAAGGGAACAATCATCAGCCATCCAGATAATAGTCTAGTCGGCACTAATATCACTGAATATGAATGGGGAAAGGAAATAGTAAATAAAGAGGAAGGTGAAATTGTAAATACCTTCAATGACCAGAAATTACTACAGAACTTTAAACCATATGAAGACCATTTGATAGTTACCGCCCTACCGACCTCTGAATATCAAGATCCTTTAAATAGTTTTAGAAATAAGATAATCATAACAATAATTTTAGCAATCATAATTGCCTCTATAATAACTTATTTAACTACCCGCAGTGTAGTAAAACCACTGCAGAAAGCTCAAGGTTTTGCAGAAAAGATTGCAGACGGAAATTTAGCAGTTACAAAACTAAAAAGTAAAAGTAAAGATGAAATCGGAGAACTATCCGATTCCCTTGATCACATGCGGGACAGTCTCAGAAAGCTGATTGGCAAAGTTGCAGAAGTATCAAATAATCTTTCAGCTTCAAGTGAAGAACTTTCTGCTTCCGGTGACGAAGTAACCAACTCTGCTGAACATGTCGGTAATGCAATTGAAGATGTCGCTTCCGGAGCAGAAGAACAGACCGCCCAGGTTGAGGAAACATCTGAAAACATTAAAGATTTAATAGATAGATTAGATGAGGCGGAGGATAAATCAATTAATTTAGAAGAACTTGAACAGGAAGTTATGAAAAATATTAATAAAGGGAATGAATCCATCCAAAAGTCGGTCAATAAAATAAATCAGGTAAAAGATTACTACAAAGATGTAGCTGATACCATGGATTCTTTAGGAAAATCTTCTAATGAAATTGGAGAAATTGTAAATCTCATCAATGATATTGCAGCCCAGACAAATTTACTTGCTTTAAATGCTGCTATTGAGGCGGCCCGGGCCGGTGAAGCCGGGCGCGGATTCAGTGTAGTAGCCGATGAAATTAGGGAATTAGCAGAAGAATCGGCCAATGCCACTGAACAGATATCAGAATTAATTAATGATATCCAGGATGATGTTGATTCCGCCGTTGATAAGATGAATAAAACCGAAGAAGCCGTTGATGAGGGAGTAGAAACAATTGAAACCTCAGGCGAGATCTTTGGTAAAATAAATGTTACATCACAAGATTCAAACCAGGCGATTAAAAAGTTACACGAATCAATAGAAGAAATGAACAAAAACAGCAAACAGGTTGAAAATGCAGTAGAGCAGATAGAAGAAGTAAGCAAAAGCGCTGCCAGTAATGCCCAGGAAGTGGCAGCCTCCAGTGAAGAGCAGATTGCTTCAACCGAAGAAATAGTAAATGCAGCTAAAGAATTAGCAGAAATGGCAAATGAACTATCTGATAATGTAAATAAATTTAAACTATAAAATAGCAAGGCTATCCTTAAAACCTATTTAAGGATAGCCTTCTGTACTTTTATAATTATATATTCAATTATTACAATATTTACTACTAATTAGAATTTTTTATAAAAATCTCAAATTTATAGGAGGAGATAAATAACTTTTATAAAAAATGTTATAATGGCGGTACAAAAAATTAAATAATTCATATAAAGAATATAATTTTCTTGATATGGAACTTACAACCCTTAATTTGAATCTGTTACCGAAATGTAAACTTTTTAGGTATCTCTTGACAGCATACCATAAATTAGATATGATTTCAGTATAATATCTTTATTCCCATTAATTTACTTTTACTAATATTTATTATGAATAGCAATAATAGGCAACTATTTCTATATTATATAAATTTGAGTATAAAAATACTATTTTGTGTATAGTATTAATATAATTATTATAAATAGATTCACAATAAGAAGTAATAGTTCCTAATATGACAATATATTACATAAAATTGGGTTTATATACTTAAAATAAATTAAAAAGAATTTCTTGACATTATTTAAATTATTAGTTATCATTTTAAAGTAACAAAGTTTTAATAAATATTAATTATATTCTTTTTTATTAATCCCGAAAATATAAAACATTCTTATCTAATTTGAAAAGGGCAAACCTACCTAAGGTAGGGGCGCAAAGCCATGGGTCTATTCAATAGGCTGCCAGGCTGCCGAATTAGTCTAGATTTTGGCGCCTATGGCTTTTTGCTATAGGTTTTATT
>CAZGMM010000129.1:0-6255 GCA_964526845.1 uncultured Halanaerobiales bacterium
TATAATTATCATTTATCAAATCCTCTATTAGTTCTTCTTTTAATCTATTTTGAGTGGCTTCTTTATCCTTTTCTTTAAGCAATTCTAATGCAATATTAGTAGATGTTAATTCAACTGCTCTAAAATCTATATTGTCTAACTTATTATTATCAATTTCAAAAGCAGAAACAAAACCATATATTTTGTCTGTAACAAAAATTGGGGCTACAACTCTCGCAATAGTAGCATCTTCATATTTAATTCTCGTAGCCTTTCTATTGAAAGTAAAAAGATCCAGAAGTTTTTTATCTGTAATAGATATATTCTTTTTTATTTTCTTTTCTTCATTATATTCTCCAATTAAAGCTAGCGTTTTTAAATTTTTATCTTGAATCAAAACAGGTTTTTCGATTAATTTATGTAAAGTTTGGGCTAATAGATCAATACCACCACCCTTTAAAATGACTTTTACCAATTCATTATGTATGTTTTCAAATCTACTTATGGAATTATTTTTTTTACCTAATATTTTACTAAACAAAGGTAACATTATACTATTGTAATGAACGTCTTTCGGGATCTTAATTATCGGCAGATTATATTCTTCACCTAAATTAATTAAAAAATCAGGTATTTTCTCTAGATATCGTCCTTCTTTAATACAGAGAGCGCCTGCTTTAACTTCTGACATTTTTTTAATCATTCTCTCTTGTAACTCCAAATCGTCTTTTATATTATAACCAGTAGTTAGGAGAAAAACACCTTCTCTAAGCCATTCATCAATGTCTGGAACTTCCATGACATCTACATACTTAACAAATCGTTCTATGCTGTCTTTACCTGCAATTATTTCAGCATCCTGCATAAAATCCATGTTAATAATTTCTCTCACTGTAAGTTCCATAATAATCTTCCTTTCTACAGATTATAATATAAATATATTCTATAGAACTTTAAATTGCAACATTTTAACCTATTTTTTATTAAAATATTATAATTTATATTGCACTTCGAACAAATTAAAAATATAATTTAGTCACTTTTTAGTCGATAGATAATTTGCACATAAAATAACCTTGCTTGAAAAATTAAATAATTAAAAAAAGCTTCACCCTTTTCTGAACATTTTTAATAAAAAAATGTCCCTAAAGAAAGGTAAAGCTAATAAATATTTAATAAAAATCCTCAAACTTATTATTAAATAGCGAAAAAATAGAAAATATAACCAAAAAATTACCCAACTTAAAGGCTAAAAGATTAAGTTGAGTCTGTTAATTTCACTTTTTATAGCAAAGTATCAAGTAAAATAATCTTAAATAATATTTTAAGGAATTATCTAAATCATATAACTTAAAAATTTTTATTGCTTTTTAATTAAAGTTACTCGAATAGATTGGACACACGGATGATGGGATTGTCGAATTTAAATTTTATCCTTATTTATAGACAAAACCTTTTCCCGGAATGATAAACAATTCTAACTCAACAGATTGAGCTATTAAGTTAGATTGAAATAAGAAATAAATTTAATAATTAAAACATAATAAATTTATTCACTCCTATATATTAGAATAAAATAAATAATAATTTTTTTACAAAACTTTAATATTTCCCAATTCTTTTAAAGAATATAAATACAACTTTACTGCCCTAGCTAATACACTTTCATCAAAATCAAAATTGTCTTGATGATGCCCGGCCGCAAGTTCAGTTCCAAAGTTAATATAACTGGCTTTTCCGCCTTGTTTTTGAACTTTATCCATCAAAAAGCTGGCATCTTCGGATCCCTGCATACTCTTTTTATCTATAATATTACCGATATCTTTAATATCTTGAGCAGCCTCTTTTACTATATCGATCAATTCATCATCACTTTCCATCGAGATAGCTTCACCGACTACTTCTAATTCTGAACTAACCTCATATATTTTTTCGATTCCCTTTAATATGTTTTTAACTTTATTATCTAGATAAAAAATTACCTCATCATTTTCTCCCCGGATTTCCATTTGAAGGTATGCATTAGCAGGTATTAGATTCCTGTAGGTTCCAGCTTCCATTTTTCCCACATTCACTCTAGACATACCTTTTCCGTGCTGGTTTAAAGAATATAAGGAAGAAATTAGGTTATTAGCTGCTAAAAGAGCATTTTTGCCTTTTTCAGGAGCACCCCCGGCATGAGATGGTTCTCCTGTAATATTAATATCAAATTTTTTTGTATAAAGAGAACCGGTAATTCCGCAAATAATACTATTAGAATTATCTGCATTCATGCCGATATGACCGGATAACAAATAATCAACATCATTTAAAATATTACTTTCAGCAACTGCTTTACCACCTCTAACTCCTTCTTCAGCCGGTTGAAAAATTAATATTATTTTACCTTTCAATTTATCTTTGGCTGATAGTTCTTTTAATAATTTAGCCAGTCCAAGTCCAATTGCTATATGTCCATCATGACCACAGCTGTGGACCGCCCGTGGGTTAATAGAACGAAAGTTCTTTCTAACAGGTCTGTGACTATCCGCATTACTTTCCTTACTGCCAATAGCATCAATATCAAACCTAAAGGCAGTAATAGGACCCTCTTTATTAGTATCTAAAATAGCTGCTGCCCCCGTCAAACCAGCTTTTACTTCCTCTAATATTTGAGATTCTGTGCCCCAATTAACTGCCCTCTTGTAGGCCTTCTCAAAATCTTCTATATTAGGTAAACCTTGTCTGTACTCTGTATTTAAAATATCTTCTTTATATTTAACCTCATATCCCAGTTCTTTCAAATATGTTATTATTTCAACCGTTGTATAAAACTCAAGCCAACCAGTTTCAGGATGACTGTGAAATTTTCTTCTTAAATTGATTAGCTCTTTTTCAATCGAATTAACTAAAAAATCAATATCAGTCACTAATACATCCCCCTTTTCCCTATAAAAATTATCATGGAAAAGATCATTAACTATTAAAATAATAATTTCTGTTTTGCTATTTCTATCAAACTACCATTTCACCTGCTTTAAAGACAGACTCTACATTAAAAATGTCTTCAATATTTTCTATAGGATTACCCTTGATGACCACCATATCAGCCACTTTGCCTTCTTCGATCGAACCAAAATCGTCTAAAATATCCAGTAGTTCTGCCCCTCCTAATGTGGCTGCTTTAATCGCTTTTATGGGAGGCATCCCGGCTTCAACCATCAACTTTAGTTCATAAGTATTTTTGCCATGTTCATTAAATGGTGTACCGGCATCTGTGCCCATTGCTATCTTTACATCATTTTTATAAGCAAACTCGAAACTCTCAAAATGTTTTTTTATCACCTTTTTAGATTTTTCCACAGCATATTCGGGAACTCCGTTTTCCACACCTTTTTCAATAATCCAATAAGGGGCTACTAAAGTTGCAACTAGGAAGGTGCCTCTCTCCTTCATCATATCAACAGCTTCTTGGTCCAAAAAGAAGCCATGTTCGATCGAATCAATTCCCGCTCTAATAGCGTTTTTTATTCCAACCGTTCCCTGAGCGTGGGTAGCAGTTTTTCGACAAGCTTTATGAGCTTCTTCTACAGCTGCTTGGATCTCTTCAAAAGTAAGCTGTGGAGAACCTGGCTCCACACCTTTTGTCATAACTCCCCCTGTGGACATAATTTTAACTACATCTACACCAGCTTTTAACTGTTCTCTAGCTGCCTTTCTAGCATCAGCAACTCCATCGGTTTCCCGTCCCATACGGTATCCATGTCCACCGGTCATTGTAATAACTCTACCCGCAACCTGTATTCGGGGACCATTAAAAATACCTCTGCTTGCAGCCTCTCTCAATCCTAAATCATAATGGTCTGCCCCACCTAAATCCCTTACATAGGTCACTCCCGCTTTTAATGTTTTTTCCAGAGCTTTCTGGGCTTTAATGATTGTAACAGCATCATTTTCATTTTCCATTGTGGTATGGGGGTCACCGGATGCATCTAACATAGAATGAATATGGGCATCAATAATGCCCGGTAAAACTGTTTTGCCTTCTAAATCAATAACCTCAGCTTCTTTAGGTATTTCAATATCTCTACCCACTTTTTTAAATTTTCCGTTTTCAACTATGATAACGGCATCTTTTATAACTACTTCATTTTCAACATCAATATAATCTAAATTTTTATATGCCTTCAAATTTATCTCTCCTTTTCTACTCTACTTCTTATTATATTTAAAAATTAATATAAATGACAGGCTACTTCTCTACCCTCAATCTTTTTTAATTCTGGCTTTTCCCTTAAGCAAATATCCTTTGCATACTTACAGCGGGAATGAAAAAAACAACCTTCCGGTAATTCTATTGGATCGGGCACATCACCGGATAAAACCGAGAATTCTTCTTTGGTCTTAGTTGTTAATTCGGGAATAGAGTTAAATAATCCTTTAGTATAAGGATGAATTGGATTTGAAAATATTTTTTCTTTATCACCAATCTCAAAAATTTTACCCAAATACATTATAGCGACCCGGTCACTGATATGTTTAACAACACTCAAATCATGGGCGATAAAAAGGTATGTTAAATCAAATTCATCCTGTAAATCCATAAGCAAGTTTAATATTTGAGCTTGAATAGAAACATCTAAAGCAGATATCGGTTCATCAGCTACAATAAACTCAGGTTCCATGGAAAGGCTTCTGGCAATTCCAATTCTCTGTCTTTGGCCCCCACTAAACTGGTGCGGGTATCGGTTAAGATAAGAACCATCCAATCCTACTTTATCTAATAAATTTAATATATAGTCATCTTCCTCTTCTCTACTCACAATATTATGGGTCCGAATTGGTTCTTTAATTATATCTTTAACCTTCTGTCTTGGATTCAGAGAGGAAAAAGGATCCTGAAAGATCATCTGCATTTTTTCTTTCAAACCAAACTTCTCTTTTGTTGACATATCATTAATTTTTTTACCATCATAACTTATTTCACCTTCGGTGGGTTCATAAAGTCCTAAAATAGTTCTGCCGATAGTTGATTTACCACAGCCGCTCTCTCCCACTAATGATAAGGTTTCTCCTTTATTTATGGTAAAAGAAACACCGTTTACTGCATGAACTTGCTTGTCTTTATTAAACAAATTTGCCCAAAATCCATCATTTACGGAAAAGTATTTTTTTAAATGATCTACTTGCAGAAGTTCCATATCAGCCCACTCCTGCTATCAAATCATTTTTAATTTGGCGGGCTTCACTACAGGTAGCAAAATGATTTTTCTCAATTTCAACTAGTTCATTATTATGATTCCTACAACGATGGCTTTTCCTGCTGCACCTTGAATGGAATTTACATCCGTCCGGCAAATCCAACGGGCTGGGCATTAAACCCTTTATCTGCTCTAATCTTTTTTGATCTCTATCCATCACGGGAATAGATTTTATTAAACCTTTTGTATAGGGATGGACGGGATTACTAATTATCTTGCTTTTTCGTCCATGTTCTATAACATCTCCGGCATACATAACCATAATACGGTCTGCAATCTCAGAAACCAAAGCCAAATCATGTGTGATAAATATTAAAGAAGTTTGTCTGTCCTTGATTAGATTTTTCATAAGCCCTATTATCTGGGCCTGAATCGTTACATCAAGGGCTGTTGTCGGTTCATCAGCAATAATAACCTCGGGGTCACTGGCCAGGGCAATGGCAATCACAACCCGTTGTCTCATACCCCCGCTTAATTGATTAGGGTAATGTTCAAGTCTTGTTTCAGGTGATGATATGCCTACCATTTCCAGAAGTTCAACAGCTCTATTTTTAGCTTCCTTCCGACTGTAATTTAAATGAAACTGTAATACCTCCATTAACTGCCGTCCAATAGTTAAAACGGGATTTAGAGAAGCCATGGGATCCTGGAAAATCATAGAAATTTTTTCACCGCGGATCTTATTCATATCCTTTTTATTCATCTTTAATAGATCTTTTTCTTTATATTTTATCTCTCCCTCAACTATCTCTCCCGGGGAATCTATAAGTCGAAGTAAGGAAAAACCAGTAACCGATTTACCGGCCCCCGATTCTCCTACTATTCCCAAAATCTCACCTTTATGAAGGTTAAAACTAACCCCATTGACAGCTTTAACAACTCCCTCTTTAGTATTAAAATACGTTCTTAAATTATTAACTTCAAGTATTTTTTCTTTCTGCATATTTACTCCTCCTCTTTTCTCTACTTTTATATACAGAAATATTTATCAAAAATGTTGAAAGAAAACTCTCTCTAAATCTTTAATTTGATTTAG
>CAZGMM010000130.1:0-6231 GCA_964526845.1 uncultured Halanaerobiales bacterium
GGCTTGTAAACAATGATTTTTCCGTTGATAATTATAAAGAAATCAAGCCCAAATCTCCCTGGTATTTCTTTATACCAAGGAAGACTTCTCATATTCAGCATTATCTGGATTGGCCTAAAATTAATAACATTTTTCCAGTTAATAGCGTAGGAATAGTTACATCAAGAGATAGATTTGTTATTGATTTTGATAAAAAGGCTTTGCTTAATAGAATTCATGATTTTGCCAATTTAGATCAGCCTGATGAGATAATCACGAAAGCGTACGGGCTTGAAGATAAATCAAACTGGACTCTCCAGAATGCAAGGAAAGAGGTAAGTAAATTAGATAATTATGAAGAATATATAGAAAAAATATCATATCGGATTTTTGATGAAAGATATATTTTTTATTATAAATCGTTAATTGAACGAGATAGAAATAATGTGATGAGGAATATGTTAAAAGAAAATTTATGTTTAGTCACATCTCGTCAAACTAAAGATAGCTTTAAACATGCTTACATTTCTAGGAATCTTATTAATTTAAATATAACTGGAACAGCAGGCAGTCTAGGTAGTGGATATGCCTTCCCATTATATTTATATCCAAACCCAGACAAACCAGAATTATTCGGCTCAAAACAACCAAATATTATTCCAGAAATATTTGATGAACTTGCTAAAGAATTTGGGAGCAAGCCATCTCCCGAAGAAATCCTCTATTACATCTATGCAATTTTTTATAGCAATACTTACCGGGATACATACGAAGAATTTTTAAATATTGATTTTCCCAGGGTTCCTTTTACAGCAGATTATGAACTGTTTCAGGAAATGGCAAAATATGGTCACCGCTTGTCCGATCTACATCTATTGAAAAGTGATCAACTGGATTCACCAATTGTAAAATATCAAGGGCAGGGCGACAATGACCGAATTGAAAAATACGATTATGACAAAGAAAAACATAGAATTTATATTAATTCAGATAAACATTTCGAAGGAGTGACTCCTGATCTCTGGAATTATTACATAGGCGGATATCAGGTTCTCAGAAAATACCTCAAGGATAGAAAAGGTCGCAATATGGAAGATGCGCCCCGCTATTGCCGGATTGCAACTGCTCTTAGTAAAACCATTGATCTACAGCAAAAAATTGATGATATATATCCGCGAGTTGAAAACAAAGTGATAGAATTTTAAAACAAATTTTAAATGGTATTCGATTAAATTTATATAAGTTTTAGTCTCCACTCCTATTATTATGTTTAAGTTACTATAAATACATATCTTATAGAGTAAAACACCCTCCGATGTTTTAAAAGGTCGGAGGGTATTATTATTTATATTCTATTTAATTTCAATATGTTACAGTCAAATTTAAAGGCTGTACTAAAACTTAATTATATAATCAAATCATTTCATCAACACACACTTTTTAACATCAGTAAAATCTCCAGTCTGGATCCGATAAAAATAAACTCCAGATGAAAAATTTTTTGAATCCCATTCCAAAGAATGGGTGCCAGAAGATTTATAGGAATCGTAAATTTTCTTTTCTAATTTACCTTTAATATTGTATATATTAATTTCTACAGTACTATTCTTAGGAATAGTATATTTTATAGTAGTCTTTGAATTAAATGGATTAGGATAATTTTGACACAAATTATATTTAAGTTTTCTTTCATTTGTTGGATCATAATTAATATCAGAAGGGTTATCTGAATAGTTACCAGTTCTGCGCTTATTACCTTGAAAAGTAGGCCAAATCGACATTCTTGATACCGTTTTTGAAAGAGTTGTATCTAAAGAGTTATCTTTAAAAACTATAATTTCAGGCCAATTACCACCAGCATCTGAGCCATAATATATTTTTTTATTATCAAACAAAATAGGACAATGAATATGATTGTAACTTGCTTTATATACATAGATTACTTTACCATGATTTAGTGAGACTGAATATATATAATTGCGAACCCCAACATACATTCTATTATATTTATCTGAAATAGTAGGAGTACTTTTCACTGGATTAATTGTTGAAATTTCCCAATTCAATTCTCCAGTTTGACCACAAATCGAATATAACTTATTTCCATTGTTTCCAAAATATATATTATAATTAGCATCGATTACAGGAGAGGTCTCAATTGGTTCATTGCTATTAAAAACCCAATCTATCTTTCCAGAAGTTCCCTTATCATTAACTTTAATTAATTTCCCTGATTCAGTTGTAATATATATATTCCCTAAACCATCAAGTGCAGGCGAGGTTTTAACAGTACTATTTGTTTCAAGTCTCCACTTATATTCTGGGCTATTATTATCAAGATTGTTGAGATCAAATGCATAAATTCTACCATTGACATTAATTACATATAAAATATTTTGTTTTGATATTACAGATGATGAAAAAACTGAGGCACCTACATTATAGCTCCATAATACATCCCCTTGAGAGGAAATAGCTTGATATATACCATTATGAGTACCGATATAAACATTATTTTCATTATCAATCGCAACTGAGGCTGTTGCTTCTGAACCCAGCGCCACAGGCCAACCCGAATTACTAACTCCATTAGAGTTAAAAGAGTACAGGTTGTTATCAGTCGAAGCGATATAAACATTGTGATCTAGTGTAATAGTTGTTGACGATTTAACCTCACCATTAACATTCAATGTATACTCAATCGTACCAGTCGTATCAAATCTATACACTCTGTCACCAGAAATAGGAGAATACATTGTATTATTCCCAAGAAGAGTTATACCAGCACTAATCTTACCAGAGTCAGTTCCTTCTAATCTAAAAACATTTTCAGTTGGTGGTTGTATAGTAGTACTATCCCAATCAGATAATGCGCTTTCATCACCATTTTCATCAACAGCAGAAATATAATGATTATAATTAAAACCAGGAATCACATTTGAATCTATGTAACTATTTTCTGTAATAACGCTATCAATTAATTTGATACTAGTATAAGGATAAATTTTCCTATATATATTATATTTATATGGTTTTTGACCTGGGATTGGATCCCAAGTAATTTCAATCGATTGATTATTCAATTTATTGGATTGAAAGTTTTGTGGATAGTCTAATCCATTAGACACATTCTCATAAATGTCTTTATCACAGGTAATTAAATCAAGATCACCATCATTATCAAAATCGCCAGAGCAGAAAGAACTACTATTAATTGTGCCAGATTCTATAATAGAAGTGTCTTGAACCCCGCCTAATCCATCGCCAGATCCAAAAATTAATTTTTGATCATTATCTATAATAGTAATAATATCCAAATTACCATCTTTATTATAGTCTAAAACCTCTATGTGACCAGATGACCCAGTCTCAATTTTATCTGATGTATTCGATGTATCTGAAGATTTATCTGAAATAGTAAAAGTATAGTCACCATTATTTAAATATACCAATATCCTATCTAGCAAACTACTAGACCTATCTGGCCAGCTATTAGAAGAGATTATAATATCCAATAATTTATCATTATTCATATCTTCAAGAATAATATCTCTTACCCTGTCACTATTAGGAAAGATTTTCGATAATGAATCATTTTTAACACTAAGATAACCAGATTCGTTAAGTATTAACATGTTATTAGTAATAATGTCCACATCCCCATCCCCGTCTAAATCTCCAGCGTCAATAGAAGCGACATCCGACATATCTCCGCTTTGTACTTGATCAAATAATACGTAATTACCTTCACCATTGTTCAAATATAAATAAATCATATTGTTAGTAGGTACAATCAAATCCAAAAAACAGTCATTATTAAAATCATTTAGAAGACATTCACCTGAGCATCTATTAGGGATATTAAATTCAGAAATTTTAGTAAAATCACCTTTACCATTATTCTGATAAATAATCATATTATCCAAGAATGGTACAACTAGATCAATGTGGCCATCATTATTGATATCTCCAGTACTAAATGAACGTACAAAATTCCAAGGCTTTTCTTCAATTTTAATTGAAGTATGTTTATCGAAAAAACCATAAGAATCATTAAATAAAATATTTATATAACTTACATCATCTTCATATGTTACTGAATTAATTAAAAAATCTAAATCATTATCAGAATCAATGTCACAACTAGTAATCCATGTTGAAGAATAACCAGTTCCCCATTTAGAATAATTAATACTGTGATGAAAATCATATTTATCATTACCTGAAATAGTCTTTATTCTAAAGCTCCAATTATAATTATCTACAGTATCTCCACTAGTAAATATATCACTAGAGGCTATAGTTACTGATATTTTCTCTCCTGACCGGAAATTTGTAGAAGGCTGGAAAATCATAGTATTTAAAGAATCATTATACAAATACTCACCATAAATATATCCATTTATAGACGACCTAACTACAAAAATTTCCTCCCAATTAATATTAGTTGCTAGTTTCTGATCAAAAGTAACTTCAATATCAGTATTTCTTGAAACAGAAATAGAGTTTTTATCGGGGGAAGTTGATATTACTCTTTGCCCATAACACTCCATAGAGCCTAAAGCTGAAATAATCCATATTAAAAATAAAAAAAATCCTTCTCTTATCTTCATTTTTTATCTCCTTTTAAAAATTTTTGTGTTAATTATCACTTCATCAACACACACTTCTTTACCTCTGTAAACTCACCAGCCTGAATACGGTAGAAATATACTCCAGTAGGTGCTTTACCAGCATGCCAGATTGCTTTGTGAAAGCCGGCTTTTTTGTGTTTGTTTACAATTGTTTCCATCTGGTTACCGCTTATGTCATATATGCTTATTTTAACCTGAGATTCTTCGGGTAGGCCGTATTTAATTGTTGTCGTTGGGTTGAAGGGATTGGGGTAGTTTTGAGATAACGTGAATTTGTTAGGTAATTGCTGGTTATCGTGGCTTATCCCTGTAAAGGTCGTTGAGACAGTTTTTGTATATTCACCCTTATTGCCTGCATCATCAACAGCCGAGACTTTATAATAGTAAGTCGTGTTGGATTCAAGATTGTTGTCCGTTAGAAAAGTATCTGAAGTGGCAAAAGTAGACGAATTCATTGTATCGGGATTAAATGCCGGTTGCTTGGACTTGTATATTGCATAATATTGGAAGTCTTCTTCATTGTTGCTCTTCCAGGTAAGCATTATATGCTCTTGTGTTGACTGTATTTCTATCCCTTCAGGAACGCCAGGAGCAATATTATCAACTGAATAGCCACTATCAATCTTAGAAACAAAAATAGTATCATTGATTGACGTGTGAGCGGTAATTTTGAATACTGACCAGTGAATTCCCTCATTTGTTGAATCATGTAAGGTTGATGCCACAAAATTATATATCGAATCTTTAGTTGCATCAAATGTACTTATTGCATCCCAGTTATCGCCCTCAATTAAACGCCAGATTGAATAGGATCCGATTATAAAAGTATCATCAAGACCGTCAAACTTACTTCTATTGAACTTTATTCTTACTTTGCCTCCTTGGTCGTCAGGAATATCACTAATAGAACTTATTCTAGGTTCAGGTGGTAGGTCACCAAATCCAGATAGAATAACTTTTATTTCTGGGGAATTTATTGAGTTGTTCTTTAGGGTTAAAGTATCAATTATTGTACCGTAATGTTTTGGTTCGAAGATAATTTCCAGTTTTTTATTTTCTGAAGGAGAAATCGACATTGTGTTTTGTGTCGTTATAAAATTATTGCTAGTTATGGTTAGACCGGTTATATCTAGTTCTTTGGTCCCTATATTTTTTATGTTTATTGTTTGTGAGGTTGTATCATTGACCAGAGTTTTAAGGAATAATAAAGAATCAGAATTTAAAGATATTAATGGTGCTTCCTTGACAACAACACTAATTTCCTGTGAATACCAACTTTTATTACCATCATTGTCAATGGTTATGCCTGCGAAATAATAAGTCTTACCAGCCGATAGCCCAGAGATTGTAACAGAAGTATCAGATTTGTTGACGTCTATGCTATCAGTATAATTATAGAAATCAGTGGTATCAGCGTCATAATATATTCTGTATTTATTGAGATCAGGAAGTTTAGATTCACTCCAAGATAAAGTTACGAAGTCGTTACCTTGGTCAACTGTTTCTAAGTTTTGAACTGGGATTGGCGGTGCTGATGTATCTGGCTCTGTTAGCCAGGGATCAATATTTACATAGGCGTTGACTGTATCGCCTTTGCCAATATTGTTTAAAAAATAAT
>CAZGMM010000131.1:0-6130 GCA_964526845.1 uncultured Halanaerobiales bacterium
GGAGGTAATAAGTCAAAGGCTGCTAAAATACTAGAAATTCCTAGAACAACTTTACAGTATAAGGTAAAAAAATATAATATAAAAGTTTAAATAGACCGGCAGTTAATACTGCCGGTTTGTTAAACAAAGTCAATTTCATTATTTGAATTATATAAGGACTATCCTAGGATTTAATATTTAATAATTATCTATACCCTTAGGCTTACCACTTTTATAAACCACGTCTTCAGCATTAACCGATATATTAGCATTCCCTACAGTATTTACATCATTATAAAAAATTATTCTTCCTTTCGGGGCTTCCAAATTTATACTTGGATTACCTAATATTGCTTCTTCAAATTTGAGGTGTATATCGCCTCTGTTAGACCGTACATTTATCTTTACATTTCCGGTAATTTTTCCTTGAAATATCAGATAGATATCTCCTTTATCTGAAGTTAAGTTAATGGAGGCATTACCGCTAATTTCTTCTTTGTAAATCTTAATTAAGTCATCACTACCAGATTTGCTTTCTTGAATATTTTGGTTACCAGTAACTTTATCTTCTTCAATATCAACGTCTCTGGAGTCTAGATTTCCAAAAGAAATTTCTCCCCCGGTAGTACCTAATAGGAAAGCCAATATTAGTAAAATAACAATTATTTTTTCCATTATTTACATCCTCCTCTTACAATTTCACAAATTTTATTTACTTTATCATGTAATTTAATATTTCTATAAAAAAAGTAATTAACCTTTAATTTCTAAGCTCGTTAAATTGATATTAATTGACGATATTTGAAGGACTCTTTATCTTAATAAAGTAATATGAAAATATAAGAAATCAATATGATAAGGATGTGAGCAATTTATGCTGGATAATGAGAACATCAGTTGGGAAGAACTTTATACTCAGGCTGAGAGTAGTGGGATCTCAAAAGATATTGATAGTTTAAAATCTTTATTAAAAATTGAAGATGTACGGTTTTTATTAATGCAAATTAAGCGTCTTAAGAAGACGGAAAATATTCAAGTTTTATCTACCTACCAGGCAAAACAAAAACAACTAGGTGGTTGGGTTGATGGCCTATTTCCTGATCAATTTATTGATGATGATTTGGTAATCCCCGATAATTTTTCAAATATGATAAAATGTTTGCTGCAATTAGCTGTACAGAGAAAAACCAATCTAGATGCTATCAAGTCAATGGGAGAATATACTTTAATTTTTAAAGATAATGAGCTAGAATTAGAGACTTCAAGTAATACATATCCAGATAACTGGAAGCTAGACATAAATTATTCTGTTATGGAAAAAACCCTTAAACTTTTAAAGGATAAACCGGAAAAGGAAGAGGCCTTAAAGGTTGCTAATTTAGAAGCGAATCAGCAGATGTTAAAACATAGGAAAAATTTAGGTTATTTGCCCGGACCTATAACAGATGCTAATGATTTGACCGAACTTTTAATTTGGGCTGCAAGTGAGAGACCAACCGATCTGATCTGGAAGTGGCTTAACCCTCTCAATATATTTGAATTGGCTGATGTTTATCATAATCAGACAAATTTTAAAAACTTATTAGAGATTATTAAAAACAATGAGACAAGATTAAAAAGATACATACTTACAACAATTAGCGATTATCTTGAGGGGGATTTAGAATTTAATGAAACTTTCGCCTTAACTTTTGGTTTTGCCATTAGAGGTTGGGCAACTGATGAAATGTTCGGACTTAATATAGAAAATATAAAAGACAATTATCAAAAACTGATTTCCATAATCGCCCATGAATTATTTCATAGATTACAGACTCTCATATTTATTTCAAGTGGCAAAAAACAAACTTTTGCTGACCTAGTTAATGGCAATCTGAAAGATGAAAAGGATAATAAATTCTATGAAATACTATCTTATATTATGTTAGAAGGTACAGGGGAATTTATAACTCATCAGTTTAATGCTGATAAAGAAAAAAAGCTTAAGGAGAATGCAATTGAGGGAATTGCTTTATTAACAGAAGTATATAGAGCAATATATATTGAAAAAGAGCTAGAAAAAGCTGATCAAATGTTAAACCGTGGTTTGAAATCAAATGGTGTTTTTTATTCATTAGGTGAGTATATAACTAAAGATTTAGTTGAAAGTAATAATAAAAGCTATCTCGGTAAGATACTAAAAAAAGGTGTCTTGGCTTTCTTTATTGAGGGCAACAAAGCAAATAAATCTTTCGAATTTAGTGAGCAAATTTTAGATAAAATAAAGGAACTGAAAGAGAAGAAGTAAAGATTTCTCCTATAATATATAATTGTTTTCAAGAAGTCATTTGCCACTTACAAAGTTAATATAATGATATTTATTAAGTTATAAATTATTCATTTTAGGTTTGCAAAATAATTAATATAGTTAAAACAAATATAAAAACCGACAGTATGAAGCTGCCGGCTAATTTATGTATTAGTTATATACTTAAATAAATCAAAAAAACATAGAAATAATTGATTATTATATAATAAAAAAATGGTGCCGAAGGTGGGATTCGAACCCGCACAGGCAAGATGCCCACAGCGCCCTCAACGCTGCGCGTCTGCCAATTCCGCCACTTCGGCACAGATTATATATTATCACATTATTATTGAAATTGTCAAGCAATTAACATATATTTTATGCTCTATATAATATTATATATACAAGATGTGAATTTAGCAAGCAAGTTGTTAATATCAAGTGTGATTATAAATTTTAAGGAGGTAAAAAGATGACTGCTGAAGGTAAAAATGTTGCTATTTTTGTAGCTAATGAATATGAAGATTTAGAAGCCTGGTATCCTTATTTAAGGTTAAAAGAAGCAGGTGTGAATGTAACTATAATTGCTTCTGATAATGTGGAAGGAAATGTAGTTAAAAGTAAGCATGGTTATCCGATTAAAATAGACAAAAAAGCCAAAGATGTAGATCCCAATCAATATGATGGTGTAATTATACCGGGTGGCTATGCACCAGATACCCTGAGAAGATGTAATAATACATTAAAGTTCGTTAAAAACATGAAAGAAAATAATAAATTAATTGCTTCAATCTGTCATGGAGGTTGGGTATTAGCCTCTGCTGGAGTAATCGAAGGTAAAACCCTAACCTCAACTCCCGCCATTAAAGATGACCTAATCAATGCTGGAGCAGTATGGGTAGATGAAGAAGTAGTAGTTGATGAAAAATTAGTTACTTCTAGATCACCTAAAGATCTGCCCGCATTCTTAAAAGAAATTCTTCAAGAATTAAAAAGTTTATAAAACAAATAAATCAACAATAGATGCTAATAAATAAAGGAGGGGCTTAAGCCCCTCCTGTATTTTATTTGACAGACTTATACTTTACTGATATAATTCTGATAAGATTAGTCAAGATTTAATTAATTTAATCCTACATTAGGAGGTTTTTCTTATGACAGTTAGAAAAATAAAGGAAGATGTTTATTCAGTTGGGGTAATTGACTGGGACAGAAGATTATTTGATGAATTAATTCCTTTACCAGATGGGACAAGCTATAATTCTTATCTGGTTAAAGGTACCACAAAAAATGCTTTAATTGATACCGTTGAACCTGATTTTGCTGGTGAGTTAATAAAAAACTTACGAGCAAGTGATGTTACTAATATAGATTATATAATTGCAAACCACGCTGAACAGGATCATTCGGGTTCAATCCCTCAGATTTTGGATGTTTATCCTACAGCTACTGTTTTAACAAGCGAAAAAGGCAAAGATATGTTAATAAATTTATTGGAATTAGAGGAAGATAAAATCAAAGTGGTGGGACATGAAGATACAGTCTCATTGGGTAACAAAACTTTAGAATTTATTGATACCCCTTGGGTACATTGGCCGGAAACAATATCAACATTCTTAAAAGAAGATAATATACTATTTTCCTGTGACTTCTTCGGATCCCATCTAGCTACAAGTGATCTTTTTGTTGAAGACGAAAATGAAGTTTATCGGGCTGCCAAAAGATACTATGCTGAAATCATGATGCCCTTTCGCAAAGTAATAAAATCGAATCTAGTAAAGGTTAATAACTACGATATAGATATTATTGCACCCAGTCACGGGCCTATCTATGATAAGCCTGAATTAATTTTAGATGCTTATGAAGAATGGACCAGTGATGAGGTAAAACCTGAAGTTGTTGTACCTTATGTTTCCATGCATGGAAGTACTGAAGATATGGTAAATTATTTTGTAGAAAAATTAATTGAAAAAGGTATTAAAGTCAAACCATTTAACATGGCAAAGATGGACCTAGGTGATTTAGCTATTTCATTAGTTGATGCATCGACCGTTGTATTGGGTTCCCCGACTGTATTGACAGGACCTCATCCTTTAGCAGTTTATGTTAGTTATCTTGCTAATGCATTGCAGCCAAAGACCAAATATGCTTCTATAATTGGATCCTATGGTTGGGCAGGTAATATGGTTGATGATGTAGTAGGAATGCTCGATAAGCTAAATGTTGAGTTATTAGAACCTGTTGTTTCTAAAGGTACAGCTAAAGAAGAAGATTATAATGATATAGACCGATTAGTGGAAGAAATAGAAGAAAAGCTAAAATAATAAATTTCAATAAAGTATATTCCTCTCAAAGGGCCGAATAAAATCGGCTCTTTTTTTATTTTATTCAAAAGTATATTAAGATAGCTATTATAATTAAATTAATGGGATTTATAAGCAGGAATTGTTTTATAAGATATAGAATAATTAGTAATAGCATCTTATTTTTATTGGAGGGGCTTATCATAATGAGTGAGGAGAAAGAAGATAGTAGAAAAACTAATAAATGGGTAGTTATTTTAATAATTTTAGTTTTAGCATTTTTAGGATTTTATTTCTATAATCAATTTAGTTCTCTTTTTCTTGAAACTACTCAAGAGACTTTAGAAGAAAGAGTCGATAATGAAGAAACAGGGGAAATTACAACAAAGGAACAAGAAAAACAAGTTAGTGAGGAAGAAGATAAAAATACAGATACCAAACAAGAAATTGACGAAGACAAGCAGATAACTAATGAAGATAAAAAAGAACAAACAAGTGATGAAAATATAGATGAAAAGGAAAAGGCAACAACAGAAGAAAACAATCTAGTCACTGAAAATACAGGGTCTAATGATAATCAAAATAGCGAGTTACAAAATGGTGCAGGAGATGAAACACAAAATAAAGAAGAACAAGATGCGCAATATACACAAAATAAGCAAGAGGGAGAAGAAACTGCTCAGACAGAACAAGCAGAAGATATAGTTAAAAAGGAAGATAGAAGAGAAGATGGTAAATTTGGTAGAGAAATTGATTTAATAATAATTGGGCAGGATAAAAAAGAGAATGTAAAAGAAGGAAAAGTGCAGTCTGATTCTATTATATTGGCAAATTTAAAACCCGAAAAGAAAGTTTTAACCCTTACCGCTGTTCCTTCTCATAAAGAATTCAAAGGACATAAACTCCAAACTTATGATAGAAACCAATTGGTGAATATAATGAATAAAATAACAGGTATAAGTCCTGATTATTATTTCGTTATAGACTATGAAGGATTTAAAAATATTGTGAATTTAATCAGTGGTGTAGAGGTAAATATAAATAAAAGGTTTGAAGTTCCTGAATTAGGATTATACCTAAAACCGGGCAGAAACTTATTATCAGGACAGGAAGCTTTAAATTATGCTAGATATTATGATGAGGAAGAAAATGAGCTCACGAGAATAAAAAGACAGCAACAAGTTATGGAAGGTTTTGCTAATAAAATATTCCAAAGAAATACGTTATTAGATATCCCGAGGTTATATAAGACAGTAATACATACCATAAAAAATGTAAAAACGAATTTTGATTATGAGCTTGCTATAGAAGCCTATAATTTTATAAGTAACAGTAGTGATTTTGATATAAAATATGATGTTTTAGAAATTAGGTAAAATAGAAATTAAAAAAATATAAATCGAAGTATTAACTAGTATAATAGAGTATGATATAATATAGTTGAGTTAATCGTAAATAATTATATTAAAATACTTTGACTTAATATTATCTTTTGTGTATACTATTTATTGCTGGATGTGAAAATCCGAGGCATTTAGACAATAAAGGGCGAATAGCTCAG
>CAZGMM010000132.1:0-6113 GCA_964526845.1 uncultured Halanaerobiales bacterium
TATCGGAGGTATATACTAAATCAGTTATTGACTTGTTTAATGCATTCTGTAAATCTTTTAGGTCATCAGTGATGTCTGATTCACTCCAGGCCGAGTCGTCTATCTTGTTTTCGACCCATTCTACATTGATGAAACCATACTTGTTTTCCCACTGGTTGATCAGCTTCCACTGGTCTTTGCTGCTGCCCAGGGACCTTGTGTATTCCTTGATAACTTCCGGCCAGATTACCTGGGCAAACCATTCTTTCTCTTGTTTTTTACTGTTATACCTTACGTACTCAACAGCAAAGTATTCCATTTCTTCATAGGATTCATCTTTCCACTTGGGAAAACAAATATCGGGCTTCAGCACTGTAATCTTATAATCTATTACTTCAGATTTATTTTCATCAAGTACCCTGCTTATCTTGTAGGCGAATTCTCCTTTTTTTGCCTGGATCCTTAATGCTTTGATAAAGTTTTTCAGCAGTAAGTTGTTCTTTCTGAATATTTCATATACCCATTCTTCTGCCTTTTTTATGTTTTCTTCCTGTCTTTCTTCTTCCTGGATTTCAAGGGAGATAGGTTCTTTGGAGAGAAAACCTACGCTGGCATCTACTACCGCCCTGCATATATTCCCGGTATAACCGTATTCCTGGGCGAGGTGCTTTTTCACGTTAGCAGGCAGTTTGATATCAATGTCGCCATCGTAATATCTTTCATTTTCTTCATATAATTTTATTCTTTCGTAATTATCCTGGCTGTATATCCATTCTAAAAATGATAGTTTTACTGCATCTCTGCCTGTCACTGTAATTTTTCAGCTCCTTATATATAATCCTGCGTATACCATTTCTGCTGTTCTAGGTTCCAGTAGTCGCTCAGTCCGTACATGCTGGCATCTATGGCGTGGTTATTTTTGTCTTCCGGCACTTTCAGGGAGTTACCGTCTTTATCCTTTTTCCACTGGTGGGTCAAAAGCTCCCTCTTTATGTTTACGCACTTCCGGTCTAATACTATATTGATGCCTGAATACCACCGGTAGCGGGTTTCTATGCTGCCCGGCCCTTTTTTAGCTCCCCTCGCGTTGAGGTTGTGGTTATTTAGATGTTTAATAGATTTCGGCTCGGCGCTGTCGCAGATTACTTCTTCAAAGCCGATCAGCTCTCTTGTTAGTTCTGCTAATTGCTTGTCGGTTAATCCCTTTTCGTATATTTCATCGAATACATAGAGGGTATTTGAGGATTTATCGAAGTACTGCTTCAAGACAGCTGCCGGGTCATTACTAAACCCAAAGTCCAAGCCGTGGCAGGACCTGTCCAGCCTGTTTTGCATGTGGGTTAAGTTTCTAACCTCCCAGTTTTTGAATATGATGTCACCTAATACTCCCCAGTTGCCTTCAATATAGACATCACGGTAGTAGGGATCTTCTTCAGACAGCAGCCGGTCGATATCATCGGGTGTTAAAAATCTGTTCTTGCGGTATGTGGTCTTAATGATGCTCAGCTTTTTGTCCCTATAGGTGTTTTCATCTTCAGTCCAGTAGTCGAAATATGTTTTGAAGATCCAGTGGCTTTTTATGATGGGATTAAACGACAAAACCAGGCGTTTTACTACATCCGCCCGGCCTCTTAGTCTTTTATTCAGCTGTTTTATGTCATCTTCTTCAAATTCTGTTGCTTCTTCACACCATACATCGGTGATTACTCCTTTTTGGGGTGTGATTGATTTTATCCTTTCGGAATCGTCGAGACCTCCGAAGAGTATCTGGTATCCGTTCGGGAATGTGATCGATAGTTCTGTCTTGTTGGTGTGGACGTGATTGTATAACCCGAATTTTTTTACTACCTTGATAACTTCATTCCATACCGATTTCCGGCAGTCTCTCTGGACCTTCCGCAGGATCAGATAGTTCCTGCCTCCTTTTGCCAGGTCATAGACGGCCCTTTGGGCTAAAAATACTGATTTGCCTGAGCTTGAGCCTCCAAAGAAGATCTGGGTTGGCGTGTTGTCGTTTAAGTAGGGAATATATATATCATTGAATACTTTTTTGGATATGTTCAGCTTGATACTGGGCAATACTATTCATCCTCTAGTGTTACGTCAATTTCAAGATCTCCTTTGTGGTCTATTTCCTGTTTATCTTTCCAGCCGTAATTGTTTTTCAAATTAAAAATGACACCGGAAACGGTGCCACCTTTAAATAGCTGCTCTTCAGCAAAATTTTCACATTTTAGTTTGGCTTTTTTTATAGTGGGAAAAAACTTATCATCCTTTTCGTAATTTAATAGGGTCCTTCGGTCCATGTTTAGTGCTAAAGCGAGGCCTGTAATTGTAAGAGGCCTAATCTGTTTATGTTTTATTTCTCCTGTTTCCGGGTCTACTATCTGCTTTATGCACGACTGGAAGTATTTATCTATATCATTCTGCATTTGTTTAACAGATGTATATATTTTAGGACGGCCTCCTAAGTCAGCCTGGTCTTTATGCTGCCAACAGTATTGCTGTCCTTTTTCGGCTTCTCTATTGCATTGTTGACCGTTATTTTTTACTGCTTTGCACTGCATAATAAAACCTTCTTATCATAAATTAGTTAATAATTTTTAAAACCCTGTCATCGTAATGAATTAAAACTCATTAATAGCATTTCTTATAAAAATTATATGGATATTTCATGTTAATTGATTCTCAAAAATTTTTTAACCATTTTTAAAAAACTCCTTAAAAGTTATATATGAACTTTAAGAGTTTAATCTTAGCTTTCTATTTATTATTTTTCAGGCAGATTATCAAGATAAAATGTTGTTACATCTTCTCCCTCTGGTTCCCATAACAATTTACAATTACTTATATTTGTTCCTATTGGAATTTCAAAAACGATAAAACCTTCTTTAGTTTGTTGTGGATTATATGAAGTATCTATATATCCTGGTATACCATAATATTCTAGCTTTAAATCATATGTATTTTTATTTTCAGTTATTAGTTTAAAAGTTTCTAATATCCAATTAATACTTTGACCTTCTTGTTTTAAATTTGTTAATTCTAAATTTATTAGAAGCCATTCATAACCTTCATCAGGACTATATCCATAACCTGAAATATCTGAATCTATCCAATTAGTAGTCTCGTAAGACTTTAAATTTACTTGCCAATCATTATTAGTTGAATTACTGTTATTACTACTACCTGTACAACCTGCTAATAATAAACTAATTAATAAAATGAAAATAAGAAGCAATCCGCTCTTTCTTTTCATATCATTAAACCTCCTTTCTTAAAATATATTTCTGTTATCAATATGATATTATTATTATTTTATTTGATGAAATCAAAAAAACTCCCTTGCAACATGCAGATGGTAATTAACCAAAAATTAATCTAATTAGCATTTATTAGTTTTATTAGATGATAATTACTAAATTCCTTCATATAATATTTTTTTAAAATTCGAAGCCTCTCTCCTCATTAACCAACATCCTTCCCTTCATTCCTTATAATTGGGCCAAGAGCCATAATTAAAGCTAATACACAATCAATTCTTTCTTATGATTTAGCCTTATCAAACTTTTTATTTTCTGTTTAGTCTGTTTTTGTAACCTTTTTTCATACATCCAACTAAGAATCCGATGATTAAAATACTTATTCTCACTACTAATAGTATAACAATAATTTAAATACTTTTAGTTTAAGATAAGTTCATATTTGGTTCTTATTATTTTTAAATCCCATTATCCTACTTAATTTATTCAAAGCATCATTCTTAAATTCATAATACTTTGTCTTCCCAAACTTAAAATCAGGATGGGTATATACATCAACATCCGGTAGAATTCTTCCAGAAAGGTATTTATTATTTATTATAAACTTCTCTATAGGAGCTAATCCATCTCTAGCTAATTCTACTTTCCTAACTAGAATCATTTTTTCTTCATATTCTTTCTTTAATTTCCCTTCTAACCTATCAATAACTATTTCAGCGGTATAATCTTTAGTATTAGATGTTTGAACAGCTGAATTGCTGATGTTTTTTCTTAATGGTCTATCACTTAACGTATCTAACTTGATCTCAATTATTTTCAGCCTCTGTTTAAATTCCCTGTAGTTAACTAAAAGATAGATTACCTTAGAATAAACATTTTCCATTAATAACCTACCCCTTTATTATATTTTAGTAATTTCTCGTATTTCTTGTGCTCTTCTTTCCAATCACTTTTAGATATCTCTAAAACATCATCAATTGTCATTTCTTTATTACAATAATCACACCTGGCTTGATTAGTTCCAATAACTAACTTCATCATCTTGTTACTACAAAAGGGACATATTACAGCGACTTCAATATTTAATTTAATACCCTGTAGTTTACAAATAGCTTTAGCTTTATTCATACTCATGGCAATCAGCTCCTAAAGATTTTATTGCTTTGACATATTGTTGTTTTTATACCAGGTATGCACTTATAAATAATTAAAAAATTCCAATTAAAAAGGGATAATATGTTACTTCAAACTAAGATTTGAATTTACACTATGTCCAATTTCCGCACTATGGATTAAGTAATCTCTAATTAACCTCTCCGGCAGTAAATGCCTCCGAACTTGGTTTACGAAAAATTTATGTTTAAACTAATCTTAACTCAGATACATTTTCTATAGGTTAGGGGAAGGAATAAACCTCCCCCGGGAATTTTATAATTCTTCCTCATAATATTTCTCGTACATCTCGATTACATATTCCCTGATCTCTTCTGCAGTTTTATCATCACAATTGAAAGTATCTTTTATATCACCTAGTTTTGAAATCATTTTTTATTCTCCTTTTGATTTGTTATCTATATCCTTTTTTATAATACTGTTCTAATGGTTTTTCTAATTCTTCTTTCATCACTTTAGTTTTTAAATCCATGTTTTTCTTTGTTTCATAAGCCTTATCAAGAACTTTTACATCATCTAAGTTATAAACTTCTTCACCCTCCCAAATGTGTAATATCTTCAAACAATATTCGAATGGTATATCTTTTCCTTCCGACCGCCTTATTGCTTCAATTATTACTTTTAAACTCATTCCTTTATTCAAATAATTCTTGAATATTTTTATATGTTCTTTTTTAATCTGATGATGAAAATATTCTTTATAGCTCCCTGATATCTTATTTAACTTTTGATTTGAATTATCAACTTTCAATTTCGCTGCATCATCATATTCTGTTTCTTTTTCTGTTACTGCTTCTGTTTCTGTATTGGGTAAGGGTTTTGGTAACCCTTTGGTTAACAGTTCGTAATACTGTTCCGAAAAGGCTTTGCAAATCCTCTTGTAGCTGGTAACCAGGCAGTTTTTAGGTAATTCGGATGTTTTCTTGGCCGCACCCTTGGCCTGATTTTTGTTCTGTATAGAATTATATTTAAAGAATTTGGGAATCAGAACCACTGAACTCTCTTCACAGTATTTAATTAATGATTTATCTAACAGTTTACTAAAGGGTTTATCCAATAGTTTATCTGACCACGAAAGATCGTACTGAATATAGGGTTTGGGGAGCCTGTAGTAGCCTGCCATATTACTGTGAGGTGAAGTCAATATGTATATAAATAGTTTCTGCCCCTGGTCGCTCAGCTCACTTATTTTTTCGTCAGTCCATATTTTTGTTACGATTTTAATATACCTTCCATTGCCCATTAACTGCACCTCCCAGAATATGATTATTTAGGACGGCTTTTTAGACCGCCCTATATTATTTCTATTAAGCAGGCTGTTTGATCTCGATGTCAATAAATTCGTTTTCACCCATCTCTTCAATATCTTTTTGGCTTTCATCTATTGTTTCAACAGTATTCATTATTTCGATGCTGACCGGTAGATATTTAAAGCCGTGCCTTATTACGGTTTTCTTGACCATCTCTTCATAACCCAGTTCGTCGTTCCACGGACTGAATTTAGATTTGGCAGCTTGTGATTTATTTTTCCTTTTCATGACATCTTTAATATCCATGACTTCAAAATAATAACCGCCGTCATTGAATTTTGCTACCATGTAGGTTTTAATGATCTCTCCCCGGTCCTTTGAAGCAGGTTTGTGTTTAAGTTTGGGATCTAGCCCGTATTCATATTCAAATTCATCATTTTCTTTTACC
>CAZGMM010000133.1:0-6072 GCA_964526845.1 uncultured Halanaerobiales bacterium
AATAACATTACTATAAAGGCTATTCCCATGGTTGCTATCATGTACTTTCACTCCCCGCTGGTTCGTTAATTTTATCTATATCTACTACTCCAACTTCCTGGAGAGCTTCTTCAACTTCTGTATATCCTAAAAGATCTCCATATTTATTATCGGGGTTAAATATATCAATAATTAAAATAAGTTGCTGTATGATTGCTAAACCACCTGACACAGGTATAGACATCAGAGGCCAATACATACTAATGTTTAAGGCCAAAGATAACTGCCTAGCACCTTTATCTGCCATTGAATAACCCCGAACTGTTAGTACCAATAAAAATATTAACACTATTATATTAACTAAAAGTATTACAACTTTACCTACTTTCAGGGGAAGTTTCTTAACTAATAGCTGGATGCCTACATGCTCTCGTTTCCTTATACCTACACTAACTGCCAGTAAAGCTGCCCAGATCATCAGATAACGGGCTAACTCTTCTGTCCAGCCTAAAGGATCACGAATAACATACCTAAACAAAACTCCTATCAATACCGTGATAACCATAGCAGCAGTCAAACCCATTACTACATACATTGTTATATTCACTAATACATCAGCAAATCTGTCTAATTTTTCAAAGATATTTTTGTTTTTCAAATCAGCACACCCCCTGCTCTATTTTTTGGAGAAGAGATGGGCTATAAAAGCCCACCTCTTTTATTTATTTATTCTAATTCTAATTTTTCGCGGGCTGCATTTATTGCATTCAAGTAATTATCGGCCATTTCGGCGCCTTCTTCTCCATATTCTTCTTCGATAAATGCCATGGCGGCTGGAATAGCTTCATCTCTAAAGGCCTGCATTTCTTCTGGAGTAGGATTATATACTTCCATCTTTTCAGCTAGATAAGGAATGCCTTCATCAGAAGCTTCGATCAGTCTGTTAACACCTCTACCAGCAACATTGGCCACACGAGCAGCCTCTTCAATAACCATCTGTTCTTTTTCACTTAAACCATTGAAAAAGTCAGGACTGATAACCCATACATATGGGGTATACATGTGGTTTGTCAGGGTCAAGTAATCTTGTACCTCTTCTAATTTTCCTATTTTAATAATTGGAGCGGGGTTGTGCTGGCCATCTACAACACCAGTTTGTAGTGAAGTATATAGTTCAGCCCAGGCAATTGGAGTAGGAGAAGCTCCTAAAGAACGCATGAATTCCATGTGAATTGGAATAGTCATTGTTCTGAACTTCAAACCTTCCATGTCAGCAGGGCTTTTTATAGGTCTCTTGGAGTTGGTTAACTGGAAGAAACCGCCGGATTCACCAAAACCTAATACTTTAAAACCAGTTTTTTCTTCAATATCATTAGCCATCATTTCACCGAACTCTCCATCGTAAACTTCATATGCTACACTATAGTTCGTGATCGAAAATGGGATATTTACAATTGAGAATAGGGGGTAAAATGTAGACATTCCACCACCAGATGCTATATAACTTTGAGTAACACCTGAAAGGACCTGTTCCATTGTTTCTCTTTCATTACCAAGTACACCATTGGGATAAATTTCAACTGTAACCGAACCATTTGTACCACTATCTACCATTGACTTAAATACCTGGGCCATTGCTGCAGTTGCTATTTCTTTAGGTTGTTGTGGATTTAAGTGGGCTAACTTTAATACCCTGGTATCCTGGGCCATTCCTACTACACTAAGCGATAAAATCAACATTAAAGCAACTAACACTACTAAATATTTTTTCAATTATCTTCCCCCTTAAGGAATTTTATTTTACTTTTGAATCCGTTTTTTTAAATTGAACTGGTGTCAATAAATAGACTAAGTTATACTGGTTTATCCCCTCCTTTTATTAATTATTACTTACCGCCCATTGTTAGGGCCATAACAGCCTTAGCGGTATGAAGTCTGTTTTCTGCTTCATCATATACGATGGAATGTGGTCCATCTATTACAGAATCCTCTACTTCATTGCCTCTATCAGCAGGCAAAGCATGCATGTACATGACATCTTCGTCTGCCATTGCCATCATTTCTTCGGTACATTTCCAGTCTTTATGTGCTTCTAAGTTTTCATCTATTACATCATCACTTTGGTTTGTAACCCAGCTGCCCCAGTTTTTAGGAATAACAACATCGGCATCAGTATAGGCTACTTCCATATCATGAGTAATCTTAAATGAACCACCTTGTTTTTCGGCATTGGCTCTAGACTGCTCAATTACCCAATCAGGTAGATCGTATCCTTCTGGATAGGCTAAAGTTACATCCATACCGAACCTTGGGAAGAGAAGTGATTGGGTAACAGGTACTGAGATCGGTTTCTTATGACTGGTTGCATAAGCCCAAATAATAGAAACCTTTAAGTTTCTGGCATTTTCTCTTTTCTCCATGATGGTCATTAAGTCCGCAATACCCTGCATTGGATGGTATAAATCATCCTGAAGACTTAAGACAGGTACGGGAGCCCATTTGGCTAAACTTGTTAAATAATCGTTACCAATTCCCCAGTCACAGTTACGGCAGGCTATCATGTGTCCGTATCTACCTAATATTATGGCTGTATCCTTGGCCACTTCACCGTGGGAAACCTGCATAGTGGAAGTATCTAAAAAGTTGGCATGTCCTCCCAGTTGAGCCAAACCTGCTTCCATCGAATTCCTGGTTCGAGTTGACTGTTCAAAGAACATCAACATAGCAGTTTTATTTTTTAAATAAGGTGTATCAAGACCCATCGCAAATTTTTTCTTGAGGTCAAAAGATACTTCTAAAAGTGTATCAAGTTCTTCCTTTGACCAATCTTGTAAAGTTATAAAGTCCTTACCTCTAAACTCAGTTTTCATCTTTTTTATTCCTCCTTGAAATTATTCAACAATATTTTTTGTTACTTCAGGCATTTTGTCAGCATAGTCATTTACATAAATTGTTGGAATCAGTGCATAAAAGGCAGCTGCTTTTACTAATTCATCTTTCCAGGTTTTTTCATTAGGAGCATGTGCCTGATCTTCATGTCCAGGTCCAAAACCTATACAGGGAATCCCATGCCTTCCCATTATTGAAACCCCATTGGTGGAAAAGGTCCACTTGTCAACTAAGGGTTCATCATCAAATAATTTTTGATAAGAATCTACCAGACTACTGCAGACCGGGTGATCTTCTTCAATAACCCAGGTAGGAAAGTACGATTCAATGGGATAACTAAGACCTGTATAAGAAGGTCTTTCATATTCATACATCTCTACGTCTGCATTAGCTTCCTTAACTGAAGGAAGATTTCTTATCTGTTGAAGGGCAAACTCCCAGCTCTCACCGGCTGTCAGTCTTCTATCGATAGAAATAGAACAGCCGTCTGCTACAGCACATCTAGATGGTGAGCTGAAGAATATCTCAGATACAGTTAAGGTCCCTTTACCTAAGAACTCATCATATTTAAGGTTCTCATTTAAAGCCTTCAGTTCATTAATGATAGGTGCCATCTTATAGATCGCATTATCTCCGCGGCTGGGTGCTGATCCGTGACAGCTAACACCATGGGTGGTTACCTTAATTTCCATTCTACCGCGGTGACCCCTATAAATGTTACAGGAAGAAGGTTCAGTAATAACAACAAATTCAGGTCTGATATCTTCTTCTTCGATCATATAATGCCAGCAGAGGCCGTCACAGTCCTCTTCTTGAACTGTTCCGGTAACAACCAAGGTATAATCATCTTCTAGGTCTAGGTCTTTAATAATCTTACCAGCATAAACCATAGAGGCCATACCGCCTTCCTGGTCACTGGCACCTCTACCTCCAATTACTTCCTCATCCTCATAGCCTTCTAAGGGATCAAAATCCCAAAGCTCTTCATCTCCTAAGCCGACGGTATCAATATGGGCATCCATCGCAATTAGGTGGTCTCCATGTCCTATGTAGCCTAGAACATTACCCATATCATCAATTTCAACTTTGTCAAAACCAACTTTTTCCATCTCTTCCTTGATTCTTAAGATAACTTCTTTTTCCTGACAGCTTTCACTTGGAATTGCAATCATGTCCCTTAAGAACTTCGAAATTTCAGGACGATATTTTTCAGCTTGTTTTAAAATTTCTGAAAACTCTTTCATAATTGTTTTAACCTCCATTATTGATATTTGTTGATTAAAAGTTAGGTGGTGTTATTGCTGAAATAAATACTAGCTCTTCTTTACCAACACTGGTTATTTTATGCGGTAAATTTGCATTATAATAAATACTATCCCCTTCATCTAACTCATATCTCTCACTACCAATCGTGATTTCCATCTTTCCCTGGATTACAATACTTACTTCTTCCCCATTATGAGATAATGGTTTATCCAGGGTACTGGCACCCGGTTCTAGCTTCGCTTCGATCATCTCAATATCGTGTTCCAAATCAGGTGAAATTAGTTCAAAAGTTAAATGAGAACCGGGAAATCTAAGTACTTTTCTATCTTTTTTTCGTACTACAGCATTATGTTTTTGATCTTCGATTAAAAAGTAAAATATAGGTACATTAAGTGCCTTAGATATTTCTCTTAAAGCAGTGATTGAGGGTTCAGCCAGACCTCTTTCTACCTGACTTAAATAACTGGAGGTTTTGCCAATTTTATCTGCTAACTCCGATAGGCTAAGGCTCTGGGTCTTTCTTATATTACGGATCTTTTCACCCATCTTCATATTGGCTTCAACCATTAGATTACCCCCTTTTTATCAAATATTTCTGCCAATTTATCTATATCTGCTTCTATTTCAATCAACTCACCAGCTGCTTTACGGGCATTATCTATGTCTTTTAAACCATTACCTGTAATGACTACAGCTACTGACTCTTCTTTACCGATTATTCCTTCTTTAACAGCATTTTTAATTCCAGCCAATCCTGCTACTCCGGCTGGTTCACCAAAGATCCCGGTGGTACTACCCAATAATTTGATCATATTAAGTATCTCTTCATCAGATACATTAATATATTGACCCTTTGAGTTCTTTACAGCATTTAATGCTTTTCTGTAATTTCTGGGACTGCCCACCGCAATACTGTCTGCAATCGTGTTCTCATCTGTTACTACAAGGTCTTTACCGGTCTTAAATGCTTTAGTAATCGGAGCACAACCGGCAGCTTGAACTCCCAATAATCTAGGAATTCTATCGATAAAACCAATCTGTTTCAAATCATAAAGTCCTTTATAGGCACCGGCAATTGTACAGCCATCACCTACAGAAAATACGACCCAGTCCGGCATCTCCCAGTTAAGCTGTTCGGCCATTTCTAATACTGAGGTCTTTTTACCTTCTACTAAATAGGGATTAATGGCTGCATTTCTGTTATACCAGCCCCATTTTTTGATGGCCTCATCGGAAAGGTAATAGGCCGCTTCATAGGAATCCTGAACCGATACAACTTCTGCTCCATAAACTAAAAGCTGGGCAACTTTGCCGGAAGGAGCTCTCTCTGGTACAAAGATAATGGCATTCATTTCATCTTCCATAGAGGCAATATTACCTGCTAAAGAAGAAGCCGCATTACCTGTAGAAGAACAGGCCACAGTTTTAGCGCCTGCTTCTCTGGCCTTTACAGCTGCCATGGCTGAAGCCCTATCTTTTAATGATCCAGTCGGATTTAATCCATCATCTTTAATAATGAGGTTATTTAAACCCAGTTTTTTACCCATCTCTTTGGAGTTATAGATAGGAGTATTACCTATCCTCAGGTTAGGTCTTTTAGTATCTTCTTCTATCGGTAAAAGCGGTAAATATCTCCAAATTGAACTCTCGCTATTATTTGCCAACTTTTCCTTGTCCCAATCTTTTTTTATCTCTTCATATTTATACTGTACATCTAAGATGCCTTTATCGCCACATTTATCACATAAATACCTATCTGGTACTGCCTCATAAGTTTCACCACAGTTAGTACATTTTAAATTTTTTACATATTTCATCTTTACACCTTCTTAGAGTTAATTTAAAGTTCTTCTAATAATCCGACTCTTTCATTAAACTCTTTAATCAGTTCATCGATCTTAGGAGTCATGTTGTGGATCTCGCCCCAGTAGTTTTCAT
>CAZGMM010000134.1:0-6059 GCA_964526845.1 uncultured Halanaerobiales bacterium
TAGAACTTACTTATAAAGCAACAACTGGCCAAGATACATATTTTAGTGATCAACTCAAAGATTCTATTCCATTTAACTATGGTGATGGTACATATAATTATTACGTTACAGATCAGAGCGGAAATCAAATAGCATTTGGACAAGGTGATTGGATTGTAGATAATGATCAAGGTAAATTAACATTTTATGGTACCAGACCAACAAGTATTGATAGCGTTAATCCTCCTAAAATATCATTTTACAAATATGTAGGTCCTAAGGGCTTATCTAATTTTGATAATTTAAGTGTTAATAATTTAGACGCATCTACAATTCGAATAGATAATTTAAATGGTATATTAGAAGCGGTTGATGGAAGTATTCAAGTTTCTTCAGTACAGACGTTAAAATCACAGGAAATGTTTATATATGGAAGTGGATCTTTCAATTCATACACTTTAAACCATGGTTTAAACACTTTAAAACATTTAGTCAATGTGTGGGATGTATCAACTAATGAAAAAATTTATCCTGACATCTATGAAGGAACAAATATTGATACGATTGAATTTAATAATAATGTTCCCAATGGACAAGATTATCGAGTCGTATTTATGGGCTTTTAAATGAAATAAATAAAAAAACTCTTTTAGAATGACTAAATTTTTAGGAAAAGAATTTTATGTTGATTCATCTTCAAAATTTGTTGATAAGGTTGAATTCGATTCATCAACATATTTTAATTCTCTAGCATCTTATGATCCTAATAATATACCGATATTACAGAATCCAGCGGAAATAGTTTATAGAGGATATGTAGATTCAAGTGTAGCAGACATATATACTATTTTAAATAAATTAGTCCCGGAACAACCAGATGATTTATCAACAAAAAATCTTTCAAATCCTGGATATTATTCGGCAAGAATTGAATCAAATGGAACTCAAGTTAGCAATATAACTGATGATAACACTCCAATTTCAACTGTTAGCGACTTTTTAAAGGAAATAGATACGAATTTAATAGCTTATATTAACGGTTCTTCAGATGGAAGTATCCATGTAATTGATTCTGATATGTCAGGATTCAGTAATCAATCACTAACTATAACGGATGATGTTGATGCTTATGCGGGTCAATCAGGAAAAGAAAATTTTTATCGAATATTGGACGCTCAAATACTGAGTGATACATCATTAGATGCTAGCACACTTCAACAAACTTATAATCTTCAATATCCTGATTCTGGAAATGAAACTGGAACTGTTAATTTTTATATTGATGATCCAACAAATCCTTCTATTTCCCAACAATCTTTAGACTCTTCCGTTGCAACAATAACTAGATATATTAGTGGAGTTCCTTCATACGCTGATGGAGACTCAATAGGAATATCATATAGAGTTGATAATGCTATTGGAAAATTCTATCATTCAACAACGTTAGGTAATGCAAACCTCAACGCTGGAGATTCGGTAAATTCTGGATTACCTGGAACACCTCCAAGTGAAGGTGACAATGTATCTTTCAGTAGTCAAACTTTAACATTTGGAAATAATGAATATTATGAGAATGGAAATATCTCAATTAATATTACACCTTATAATTCAAAAGGATCCTATACATCAGGAGATGGAACTCTAGCAATTTCCGGAAGGATTGATACAGTTTCAAATGAAAATGATAGAGTCTTATCAGGTTATGGAGATTATCCAACTTCTGGATACGGAGGAACTTTCGATTCATCCGTATCATTAAAAACAGTACCTTATGACTCTGAATTACAAAAACTTAATGGATTATATAGATGGCCAACAGGAGATTATAGTGGATGGAGAGATGGACCAAATTATAATACAGGTCTTGATGCATCAACTCGTTGGGTAACTTTTAGTACGACAATTACAGATGTAACAGGATTTAATATTCAATTTAATAATACAACAAATTTTACTGCAAATGATAGTGAAGTTACAGCAAATATCAAAATATTTGCAAATGTTGACGGAGGATCTCCAACTAATGGTTGGATAGATTGCAACGAGCCATATGACGGTGTTGATTCAGATGTAACTGATGATGGTGAAGGCGCAATGGAAGTTAACAATTCAAGTGCTACATATAAATCATGTACCTTTGGTTCAACATTGAAATCAGGAACTCTTTATGTTCGAGTTGGTTTAGAACAAGGTTCATCATTATTGTTTGAAGATGTAACTATAACGACTTAAAATAAAAAATTTAGTTAGATGCCTAATTCAAATCAAATAGCAAATAAACTATTTTATAAATCACTAGGAAAAGGATATACAGACAATGGAGACCCTTTTTATAGTCAAGACCCATCTGTGGATGGTTTTACTCATGTAACACCTAATCAGATATGGAAAGAAGCAAATTCAATTCCTGAAAGTTCACCCTTTGGAACTCCAAATGCAACTGATATGAGTACATATGATGCAAGTGTTTCAGGAGTTGTACAATATAAGCATAATCTAGAATTAATATCTAAGACATTATTGGGTGATAGCGCATTTTATCATCCAGATTTAAAAGATTCTATTCCATTTAATACTGGAGATGGGAGTTATAATTATTATTTAACAAAACAAAGTGGCGATTCAATTGCTTTTGGACAAGGTGACTGGATTATTGATAATGACCAAGGTTTATTAACATTTTATGGAACTTTACCAACCGGAGTTGACTCAGCAAATCCTCCAAAGGTATCTTTTTATCGTTATGTTGGTGTTAAAGGGATTGATGTAACTGGAGAGACTGAGAAAGAAACTGTCGATCGTACTATCTATATAGATTCTAGCAATGGGAGTGATAGTAATGATGGGTCTTCAGAAGGTACAGCTTTTGCAACTTTACTTAAAGGCGTTCAAGATATTAAGACCCAAGTAAATTCTGGAGTAACGGTTACAATACAACTTTTAGCTGGAGAATATACATTAGATGTAGATGTTGCCAGTGAATTAAATAATAAAAATGTCTATGGTATATTAAATATAAATGGTACTTTATCGGAATATGGTTCTTATACATTTTCTTCAAATAGTGTTCCGTTTAGAACTAATGTAGATGAAGCACTTACAGAAAATGAAGTTCGTGGGAAATTAGTGGGAATTGATTTATTCTTTAATGGTGAATATATATATACTAATATTTGCTATAATAATTCAGATTATATAGTTGCTTCATCAATTTTTTCAAGCTATATGGATAAAATATATACTAAAGAAAGTGTTTTAAATGTAGATATTTCGTTTGAAGAGTTTGACATTAAAAATTTAAAATTTGAATTTTTAGATATTTCCTTTACAGATAATTTTCTTTTATATAATGGGCAAAAAATACAATATTTAAATTTTACTAATAGTTCGTTTATATATCCATCAACAGCTTCAGAAATTAATAATATTGTGTTTACATTCTATTATGTTAAAAATATACACAGTTTGTTATGTGAATGTAAAAATAGTGATGCACAAGCTTATTTTCAATTTGAAATATATAATGAGCAGGATGTTTTAGGTGCTTATAAAGAAGGTTCACAAGCTGATAGAGCATTTATTGTTAAAGAGACAAATCCTTTTCCACAGTATCTTTTTATAGATAATTATCAATATGCTTTTTATGGAAGTTACATGGTGCAATTTCAATATGTCTATATGCGCAATTTAAATGCAATGATAGTTGCTAGAGTTATAGGTGGTAATTATTATGCAAACAGACAAGCAGAAATAGTTTTTGAAAATGTAGATTATTTGATAAAGGAAATGGTTTATAATTATCAGTTTGTTTTTGAAGTTGATACAACGGCGTCTTCAGCTATATATGGAAGACCCACAAATTGGTTTTCAGATTATAATACCTATATAGATGGAGCCCGGAGGATACAAGGATTACCTGGAGTCTACCCCGAAGAAGATTTAAGAAATAGCACATCCTTAACTGCTGACTCTTCAACCCAATTAACTATAGGGCATAAGGAACAGAATAGATCTATGATCATAGATTACGTATTAGAAAGAGGAGAAATTGGAGAAGAAGGAGAATTAAGAATTTTAAATAAAAATAATAATTTATATACATCACAAAATTATTTAAATACTGGAGAATCAATTGGAGTTTCTTTTGAATTACAATATGATTCGAGTTTAATAGAACTTAATTGTCTTGTCGATGATTCTAGTACAACAGACGTTAGTATATATTACGATATTTATAGAAAGATGATATAATATAAACTTCTTAATATTTCTATAATAATTATATAATCTAAATATATAAAAAAGATACTTAAATAATTAAAATATATGTTCACTGTAAGAAAATATAAAGAGCCCATTTCTACAATGGATGAATATCGCATTGATTCATCTTCTATAAAAATATATGCTGATTCGTCTAGAAATAATATGTATCTTGAAGATCCTTGTGTTGGGGCTTTATCACTGGCAACTTTATCAACCACTTCTACTGTAGATGCATGGAATGGTTTAACTAAGACAAACAACAATATAGGTTTAGGCGGATACTTAGAAACCTATACAAGTATAGATACAAGTTATAATGATATTATTATAGGTAATATTCAATCTTCATCTCAAAATAATAATTATATTGATTTAGAAATATTAGGTAATGGATATTTAACATCTTCATCTATAGATCAAGGTTCTGATTTATATGCAGATTTCCAAATAGGTAATGGAAATATCACGTTACAAGGAGGAAATTGGAATGCAGGCGGATATGTTACATTTATAGGTGTTTATAATAATGATATAAATTTATACACAGAATTAGATACTTCTAGAGGAGAAATTCATTTATCGGAAAAAGGTTTATATTATGATGCTGAATATAGTTCTAGATGGGATAGTAGTTTATTTATACCGCATAAAGGATATGTAGATGCTCTTGTTACTGATGTGTCAGAAACATTTAATGATACATTTGTTGATGTATCTGGAGATACAATGACAGGCATACTTAATATTAATACAGATATAAGTGTTGGAAATAGTATATTTTTATCACAATTTAATTTTATGCCGTCTAATTATGATTTACAAATTCAAAGAAATGCAGCAGCATATGATTATACTACAACAGGTGGTATATATGCCAATTATCAAAAATATAACTTTAGTGTAGATGGTTCTAAATATATTAATATCTTTAAAGATGGAAGTTCAGGCAATGGTGGAGTTATTATAGGAGGTGAACCTTTTAACGCTGTTCCACCCTCCAGGGTGAATAGTTATGGTTTACATGTAGAATCTAAAACTAGATTTTCAGAAGATATAGATACTAGTGGTAATTTAACATTAGGAAAAGATTTAATCCTTAATAAAAATACTTTTATTAAGGATTATGAATTAGAAATCCAAGGAGCTACTTCAGAAATAGATTATACCAGCATAGGAGGTATATATGCTAATTATCAGAATTATAATTTCAAAGTAGATAGTTCTAAATATATTAATATATTTAAAGATGAAAATTCTGGGAATGGCGGGGTTGTTATAGGAGGTGAACCTTTTGACGCTGTTCCACCTTCTAGAGTGAATAGTTACGGTTTACACGTTTTAAGACCAGCTAGATTTTCAAAAAATTTAGATGTTAGTTTGAATGTAAATGTTGATGGAAGTTTATATATAAAACAAAAAGCACAATATTCAAATGAATTACCAACAATAGATTCTAGTGGAGATATTACTCATAAACATTATGTAGATACTTATGGAAAATACTCAGAGACTTTTGATGGTACTAATGGCACATCTCATACTGTATTAGAATCAACACATAATTTAGGAAGTGGTCCTTTTCATATATCTGTATACGATAGTAGTACATTAGTCTTACCAAATATATCATTTAATGGAAATGGTGATATTACAGTTTCTTGGGATTCGGGTTCTCTTTCATCAAATTGTTTAATATTCATTACTGTGTAATGTTAAAGATATATAAAAAATATAATTGATTATAATGAAATTTGTTAATGATACAATACTTTACGGAAAGTCTATACTAGATAATTTAATATATCTGGGGCCTG
>CAZGMM010000135.1:0-5973 GCA_964526845.1 uncultured Halanaerobiales bacterium
GAACCTGCGCACTCGGCTCCGGAGGCCGATGCTCTATCCACTGAGCTACAGGGGTCTATAACAATTAAGATTATAATATAATTTTGCCAGAAAATCAATTTAAATATTTTTCCCACTCTTCATATAACTGTCCTAGCTCATCTTTTAACTCTTGATGCTCTTTCTTAAGGGAATTTAACTTTTTAAAGTCCTCAATATTATCGGGATCAGCCATTTTATGTTCTAATTCTTTCACTTTCTTTTCTTTTTCTTCGATTGTATCCTCTATTTTATTTAGTTTCCGCTTCCTTCTTCTTTCTTTTCTTTCTCGTTCTTTTTGCCTAAAGTAATAATTATCTTTCTTATTACTTTCTTTATTTTCCTTATTCTTATTACTATCTTCTTTTAACTCCTGTTTTTTCTCTTTATAGTAATCATAATTACCCAAATACTTTTTAAGCTTTTTATTTTCCAGCTCATAAGTATGATCAATTATCTTATTAATAAAGTACCTGTCATGGGAAACCACCAATAAAGTACCGGGATAATCCTGTAAAACTTCTTCTAGTACTTCTCTAGAAGGTAAATCAAGGTGGTTGGTTGGTTCATCCAAGATTAAAAAATTATAATTACCATTCATTAACTGAAGAAGCCTTAACCTGCTTTTTTCTCCTCCACTTAAATCTTTTACCTTTTTAAAAACATCATTATCTTCAAAAAGAAAAGCACCTAAAGCATTGCGGGCTTCACTGATTTTCATCGAACATGATTTGACCAGGCTTGTCACAAGATCATCTTCCGGATCGAACTTTTCAAATTCCTGTCGGTAATAACCCAACTTGACACTGGCTCCAATTTTAATTTCGCCTTTATCCGGTTCTATATCACCATTTATGAGGTCTAAAAGGGTTGTTTTACCTGAACCATTCGCACCAATGATAACCGCCTTATCTTGCCAATATATGTTTAAATCAAGGCCCTTTAAGATGGTATTGTCATCAAATGATTTTTTTAAATTATTAACCTTTAAAACTTCATCCCCACTGCGGCGGTTAATCTCTAAATCTAAATTCATTTTTTTGCCGTGTAAGGTCGGTTTATCCATTTCATCAATTCTTTCCAGTCTTTTTTCCATGGCTTTGGCCCTTTTAAACATCTTTTCACTATCACGGGATCTACCCCAGACCCGCAGTTGATGAATGGATTCTTCTAATTTTTTTATCTTTTTCTGCTGATTTTTATACTCTCTCAACTTTTGTTCATATCTTCTTTTTCTTTCTTCTAAATAATAACTATAGTTACCATCGTACTTTTCATCACTACCATTATCTATCTCTACAATTCTTTCAATTACCTGATCAAGAAAGTACCTATCATGAGAGATAATTATGACAGCACCTTCATAGTCAATTAAAAACTGTTCTAACCACTGGATAGAATCAATATCTAGGTGGTTTGTAGGTTCATCCAATAATAAGAGGTCCGGTTCTTTTAATAATAATTTGATTAAACCAACCCTGGACTTTTCTCCCCCACTTAGATATGAAATTTTCTTATCTAACTCTTTTTTAGAAAAACCTATACCTGAGGCTACCTGGATTATCTTATTCTCGTATCCATATCCACCTTTCATTTCATACTCATGGCTTAAAGCACTGTATTCATCCATCAGTATTTCTAATTTATGGTGGTCTTTATCTTCTTTTTGAAAGGTACTAATTTCTTTTTCTAATTTTTGTAATTTTTCTTCCATCTTTCGTAAATCATTAAATACCGTGAGTAGTTCCTTATAGATAGTATTTTCTAAGTTAAATTCAGGTATCTGATCTAAAAGACCTACACTTACATCATTTCTTAAAGATAAGTTACCCTCTTGTAAGTCTTCCTGACCGTTAATAATCTTAAAAATTGTGGTCTTACCAGACCCATTTGCCCCTATTAGGGCCACCTTTTCACCTTTGTTTACTGACATAGAAAAGTCATTTAAAACTTCTTGGGTACCAAATGATTTAGATATAGAATCAATATTTACTACTACCATAATTATCCTCCACTACCAGTGTAATATTGTATCGAACTCCAAACTCTCTACAAATTGATTTAATATTTCAGTATGGTTTCCTTCTACAAGTATATGGTGGTTTCCAATCGGATTCTTTAAAAAGTAACTGATATCATCGCCATCAAAATCTAATAGGACCTGGGTCCTACAGGCAAATTCGCTGTTTAAATTATTAATTAATTGCGCATTTTGAAATGCTAAATGATCTAGTTTTTTTCCACCAATCTTAAATACTGTAATATTTCCTTTTTTAATTTCGCCCTGAATTCCGACTCCAATACCGGTCTCAAAGTGAGAACGAATAATATAATCATTTACAGACTTAGTGGCCACTGTACAGTGTGCAAACTTAACCTTATTGTTTTTTGTATTTAAGGAAACCGGATTTGCCATAAAAGGAATATTACCAGTTAAATAATTGGTTATCATCATTGAAACTGTTGCAGGTATATCACCCTCACAGCCCGCCACAATACCCTCGTTATTAAGTAAAGAAAGGGCTAAACAACCTGTGGTTTCTAACTCGGTAACCAGGTCAAAACAGCGGATAGTTAGGGAATTAAGATCATATCTATTTACTATATTTTTAAGGGCAAAATATACTTTAGCCGCTTTCATCAGATCATTTTCAGAAGGCTCTTCTATCGAGGTGGCTTTATCCGTAAATTCATTTATTAGATTTTGAGCCCGTTCTTCATGTATATTATGGTATTCATCCAGTACTTCCTGTATAGGAATCTTAATAACTTCTAAGCCCCATCTGTCTTGTACTGCCTGCTTATCTATGTGACTATCTATTAACCAATCAGAAGGTTCACCGATAAGTCCCAGCCGGCTATTTGCTAATTTATCTTTAGTTTCCTTTATTTTGATTAGGTTTTCCATCTCTTTAGCTATTTCGGCTGGTTTCCCGTGTAGAATCTTTCCCCTTCTATCTTGCGATTTTACCCAGCTTAAAATTTCCATCGAAGCAGCCAGTGAATTGTGCAAAGAAGTTGCAACTAAAATGACAGGGCCTTCTAGTTTATCAAATATCTCTTTAAAGATGTTCTCTGTACCACCGGTTTTGACGAAAACAGTTATTAGATCATACTCTTCTTTTTTATCTGAACTTAAAATCTCATCATCAATTTCTTCAACTTCAATATTTTTTGAAAGGTCTTTAACAAACTGTTCTAAAGTTTGAGAAATTGCATCTTCATCATGAATAGGGGAAAACAGTGAATACATTCCAACTTTCATTTAAATCATCCTTTCAAATTCATTTTTTATTTTATGGCAGATTATAGACCGGTTCTTCCATGTTTCTTCTGAAAATAATAAAGACGTTACCAATCACCTGGACCAGCTCTGCTCCTAATTGATTACATACCTCATTTGCTACCTCATTAATATCTTCTAAAGAGTTATCCAATACTCTAATTTTAACTAACTCATGATCATCTAATACTTCATCAATTTTTTCATAGACGGCTTCATTTAATCCTTCTTTTCCAATATGGACATATGGATCTAGATTATTGGCTTCTCCTCTTAAAAAACTTCGTTGTTTACCTGTTAACATTACATTTCCTCCTATTCCATGTATTCAAATTCGATGGGACCGATTATAACGGTATCACCATCTTCAATACCTTCTTTTTTCATCATTTCATCTATATTATGATGCCTGACTATTCTTAATAATCTCTGAACAGAAGCATCATTATTAAAATCAGTTTTTTCTATTAATTCGTCAATCAATTTACCAACAACTTCATATTTATTATCAGCCAGCTGTTTTATCTCCATTTCGCTTTCATCCATGAATTCAGGTTTAATTAATACATCTTCTTTTGCTTTTATTTCTTTTTCTTTTTCTGGCAAGCTTTCTAACTTTTGTCCAATATAATATTTAAGTTTATCAACACCTTCACCTGTTACGGCTGAAATGGGAAATACCTTATATCCCCTGTCTTCTAATTCTTTTTTGACTTCTGGTAGGTTTTCTCTTGCTTCCTTTAAATCTATTTTATTTAAAGCTACGATCTGAGGAAGTTCAGATAAATCGGTATCATACTGTTTTAATTCCTGGTTAATTTTTTCGAAATCTTCAATGGGATCTCTACCCTCAATACCTGAAACATCTATGACATGGATTAATAGTCTTGTACGTTCTAGATGTTTTAAAAATTCATCTCCTAAACCTACACCTTTATGGGCTCCTTCAATTAAACCCGGTACATCAGCCATCACATATGATTTATATTCATCATAAGAAACGACACCTAAATTAGGATGAACTGTTGTAAAGTGATAGGAAGCTATCTCCGGTTTAGCAGCTGAAACGGTAGAAATTAAGGTGGATTTACCAACATTTGGATAACCCACTAGACCTACATCAGCTAATAATTGTAGTTCAAGTCTTACTTTCACGGTTTCTCCTTTTTCACCGTTTTCGGAAAATTTTGGGGCCTTACGGGTGGATTTTTTAAAACGGGCATTACCTCTACCACCTTCACCACCTTCTGCTAATACAAACTCCTGACCTTCTTCTTTTAGGTCGGCTAAAAGTTCGTTTGTATCATCATTATAGACTAAAGTGCCCGGTGGGACTTTTAAATAGAGGTCTTTACCATCTTTACCTCTCTGGTTTTTACCGCGCCCGTGTGTCCCATTTTCGGCTTTATAGAAATTATTATATCTAAAATCAGCAAGGGTATTTAAACCTTCATCTACTTTTAGTATTACATCCCCACCGTGGCCTCCATCACCACCGTCAGGTCCACCCATTGCTTCAAATTTTTCTCTTCTAAAACTTACAACACCATTACCTCCATCCCCGCTTTTTACTTTGAATGTTACTTCATCTACGAACATTATATCACCTACCTTATTTTTAGATAAAAATAAAAACCCCCAGCACAAAAGTACTGAGGGGTTTGATCTGCAAGGATGATTAACTTATTAAAGCTTCCACCTGATCTTCTGTATAAACGCTAATTTGACGAGATTTTCTTCCTTTTCTCTCAAATTTAACATAACCATCAACTTTAGAAAAGAGGGTATCATCTTTACCTCTTCCTACATTTAATCCAGGTTTGAATTTAGTTCCCCTCTGACGGACTAAAATACTACCTGCAGGAACAAATTCACCATCAAATTCTTTGACTCCAAGTCGCTTCGATATGCTATCTCGACCATTCTTAGAACTTCCAACACCTTTCTTTTGAGACATTAAAACTCCCCCCTTTCAGTATGTTGAATTTTTTCTCTATAAAAAATTAAGCTTCAATGTTCTCAATTAAAACTTTTGTATAAGGCTGACGATGTCCGGTTTTCTTATAATAACGTCTCTTTGGCTTATATTTTAAGACAGTAACTTTTTTGTTTTTGCCCTGTTCTAAAACTTTACCGGAAACTTCAGCACCTTCCAAATATGGTTTGCCGAATTTATATCCCTCTTGATCAGAATACTGTAAGACCCTATCAAATGTGACCTGGTCTCCTTCTTCGACATCCAATTTTTCAACTTTTATCATTTGTCCTTCTTTAACTTTATACTGTTTTCCACCAGTTTTAATTATTGCATACATTACTACATTACACCTCCCTTACCTCAGACTCGCCGGAAATTAGGTAGTCTGATTTAGACATTTCAAACCCATTCCGTGCGGTTTTGGTAAATACCCTAACTAAAAGGCACATATATAACCGACAATTTATTTTAGCATAGTTTAGGTTTATAGTCAAGCCATCCAGTGCTTTTATCTAAAGGTTTGACAGATAACAAATGGGCTGGCTCGTCTTTACCTTGAGCCGCTAAATTATGAGCATCTGCAGAACAAGTCTGCATTTCTAGACAGAAAAAAGGCTTATTGAGTGGTGTATATAACTGTAGATGAGTAAACTCCTTTGAATAATCAAAATCAATTTTTAACTTATTTTCAAAT
>CAZGMM010000136.1:0-3953 GCA_964526845.1 uncultured Halanaerobiales bacterium
AAAATATATAAAACAATTCGATCTAATACATACAAGCTGCTATAGTGAGATAGAAAGAGAATTATATAAATTAAATAATTTGGATATTCCCATTTCCTTTGATTTTTCTGAAAATTTTAAAAATGATTATCTAAAAAAAGTATGCCCCTATCTTACTTTCAGCTTTTTTTCATGTGCAGATCTAAGTAAAGATAAAAGTATTAATATTTTAAATTCTGCAGTAAAAAACGGTAGTGAAATAGCTGTAGCAACCAGAGGAGAAAATGGAGTTATACTTCTATACAACAATAATATTTATCAACAAAAATCAAAAAATATAACACCTAAAGATACTTTAGGGGCTGGTGATACATTTATAACCGCCTTTCTATTGGAAATATTAAAAGCAAATTTTAAATATAAAGATAAAGTATTAAAAAAAGGATTAGAATCAGGAGTGAATTTCGCTGCTGAATCTTGCCAAGTACTAGGAGCTTTCGGACATGGTAAACAAATAAATAATTCATAATGGAGGTATAATTAATGGATAACGATCAGTTAAACAAATTCAACAAATCAATGGAATATAGTATTGAACAGAGAGGAAAAGCTGAAAATGTTGCAAAAGATTTAACTAGCAATGGTATAAAAAATATTTTTTTAGTAGGTTGTGGTGGATCTTTAATGGTGATGTATCCGGCTAAATACATACTTGAAACAAATTCTGATATCCCATTAGATATTTACAACGCAGGTGAGTTCATTACAACAAAACCTAAAACAGTAACAGCCGATTCCCTGGTAATCTTATCTTCTTTCAGTGGAACAACCGACGAAGTTGTCAAAGCATACAATTATGCTAATAAGGTGGGGGCTACTACTCTGGCCTTTTCATCTGCAAATTCTCCCTTGGGTGATAATGTGGATTATCTATTTGAATTGAAGTATAAAAATGGTGTAAACCAGGCTCAAATTATCATGCTCTTACTTATTATGCTCAATATTCTTAAAAACAACAATAATTTTAGTCATTATGAAAAGTTAGTAAATTCAATAGAAACTTTACCTGATATGCTTGTCGATTTAAAGAATGAAGTAAAACAAAAAGCTAAAAAATTCGCTGAACAATATAAGGAGGAAGATTTCTTTTTAGTTATTGGCTCAGGTCCCAATTGGGGTGAAGCTTATCAGTTTGCTACCTGTAACTTAGAAGAAATGCAGTGGATAAAGGCACAACCCGTCCAAGCCGGAGAATTTTTCCACGGCACTTTTGAAATCGTTAGGGAAAATACTAATATAATTATCTTTGAGGGAGAAGATAAAACCAGATCACTTATCCAAAGAACCTTAGACTTCACTGACAAATATTGTGATAACGTTACTTCAATAGATACTAAAAATTATGAATTAACAGCTATTGCAATGGAATTACGAAGTGTTTTTTCTCCATTAATTATATCAACAATTAAATCTGTCTATTTTAAAGAATTAGCCGCCCAAAGAAATCATCCACCAGATACCAGAAAATATATGGGGAAGATTGAATATTAATTTTTAAGAGGGGGTATTGTTTGTGGACATTCAGGTTAATAAAAACAGTATGGTCCCTATTTATTATCAGATCCAGGATCAGATTCGCGAAAAAATCGAAAATGAAAAACTAATACCGGGAACCAAATTACCATCAGAAAGAGAACTAAGTTCAAAATTAGATGTAAATAGGGCTACGGTTCGAAAAGCAATGAGGGGCTTAATAACTGAAGGGCTTTGCACTAAAAAAGTTGGAAAAGGGATATTTATTGACGATGAAAAAATAACGATGAATCTTCATAATACCAGTGGTACTACCAGTTTCATTAAAAAATTGGGGTTAGAAATAGAAACAAATCTAATATCAAAAAAAATAATCGATGGAGATAAAAAAATTAATACCATATTAGATAATGAAGGACATAAATTACTATTTATAAAAAGAGTCAGATATATCGATAATGAACCACTTATGCTGGAAAAGACTTATCTTCCATTAAAAAGATTTGATGGTATTGAAGATGAAAACTTTAATCAGTCACTTTATAAAATACTTGAAGAAAAATATGATATTGAACCTAATTTTGCCAGAGGTACACTTAATGTTAAAACAGCCAAAGACGAAGAATCACAATTACTTAACTTACAATTAAATTCCGCTTTGGTTGAAAAAGAAGTAACCGTTTTTGATCAAAATAGACTGCCTATTGAATATAATAAAACTTATTACCGCAGTGATAAATTTAGTTTTACAATCAACAGTCAATACTGTGAAGAGTAATATTTTTATGCAATAGAAACAATCTAGTTTGATTTAAAAAGAAAGGAGTGATCAAATAAAAAACAAAGCTTTATTATTAAATAGTCATTTTTCTAATTAAAAGAGGAGGTAATAAATTGAATAATATTAAAAAAAGTTTGGTTATAGTCCTACTTCTTTCCATCTCAATTTTATTTACAGGCTTGGTTAGTGCTCAAGATTCCACTGTAAACATTGCTCTTGGGTCTGAACCTTCTACCTTAAATCCTATTACTTTTCAAGATTATGTAACTAAAATTGTAATTAACGCTATGTGTGATCCTTTAATAGGTATTAATAATGATGGCAAATATACTACTGAAGGCTCAATTTTAAAAGATTATTCTATTGAAGAAAAAGGAAAAATATATATTTTCGAAGTTAAAGAGGGCATTAAGTTTCATAATGGAGAAAAATTAACAGCTGAAGATGTTAAATTTACTTATGAATCTCTAATGGATAAAGATTTAGCCTCACCACATAGAAGTTATTATACTGATATTGAAAAATTAGAACTACTTGATGAATATACATTAAAAGTCACTTTAAAAAATCCAAACGCTATTTTCCTATCCACATCTAGATTAAGAGATGCAGTACTTCCCAAAGATTATATTAATGAAGTTGGTTGGGATGAATACGCAAAAAACCCCGTTGGCTCTGGACCATATAAATTTGATAGTTATAGCTCCGGTCAAAAAATAGTCCTTACAAAGAACGATGATTATTGGGGTAATGAAGCCAGTATAGAAAAAGTTGAATTTAAATTTTTCCCGGAAAATGCTACTGCTGTTATGGCCTTACAAAAGAAAGATATTGATTTTATGGAACTACCTCCCAAAGATTATGTTAGATTAAAAGAACAAGCTAATAGTGGGCTTAGCTTTGGTAGTTTTAAAGAATTTACAGATGCAAGAATTTGTTTTAACAAAAGACCTGACAGTATCTTCTCTAATGTTAAATTGAGAAAAGCGGTAGCTTATGCTATTAATCGCGAAAATATCACAGCCTTAGTAGAAGGTAATATGGCAGTTCCCGCTGTAGGAAGAATTCCAAGTTTCCATCCAGCCTTCTCAAATGAAGTAAATGCATATGAATATAACCCAGACAAGGCTAGAGAATTATTAGAAGAAGCTGGTTATCCCGATGGTTTTAAAACCAAAATATTTGTATCTTCTGGTAATAGTCAAAGAGTATTGGAAGTCCAGCAGATACAACAAGACTTAGCAAATGTAGGTATAGATTGTGAAGTAGTAGCATTAGAATGGGGAACTTATCTTGACGTTACTGGTGAAGGTGAAGCACCTATGTATAGAGAAAATTGGCCGAGTGTCACCTTACCTGAACCATATAGTTTTGTATCAATATGGAGTTCAGACTCTTCCTGGAATCCAATTTTTGGTACATATGAAAACGAAGAAGTTGATAAATTAATCGCTCAGATTAAAAAGACTATTGATCCAGAAGAAAGATTTAAAATTTATACAGAAGTTCAAAAAATAGCAATGGACGAAGTAGCAAGTTATCCACTCTATTGGCCGGTTAAAGGTATTGGATATAATGATGAACTAAACATTCCAGAAGAATTCTTTACAATATTTAACATGCCTTCCTTCCACATTAATGAGTGGAGTTTTAAATAAAA
>CAZGMM010000136.1:4053-5950 GCA_964526845.1 uncultured Halanaerobiales bacterium
TAAATAAAATATACTAATTTCAAAAGGGGTCTACCTTGAGTAGTTACCCCTTTTGAAAATTTTTATTATCACTATACAAATTCTTAAATATTTTATAAAGGAGTATTATAAAGATGATTGCTATTAAAAATGCAAAAATAATGACTATGGCCGGAGAAATAATAGAAAACGGAGATATTTTAATTACTGAAGGAAAAATTTTGGATGTGGGCTCAAATTTAGAGATACCGGAAAACTGCCAGGTATTAGAAAGAAGTGGTAAAACTATTTTACCTGGTTTTATTGATGCCCATACCCACCTGGGTATCGGAGAAGAAGATATTGGCTGGGCAGGTAAAGACTATGATGAATCTACTAACCCGGTAACTCCTCATTTAAAGGCCATCGATGCTATCAATCCTGCTGATACAGGACTTAAAGATGCTTATAAAGGTGGAGTTACAACAGTTATGGTTACACCTGGGAGTTCAAATGTTTTTGGAGGAGAATGCTGTATTATTAAAACTCATGGTAAAACTGTTGATGAAATGATTGTAAAAGAACCGGCTGGAATAAAGGCAGCCTTAGGAGAAAATCCCAAAAGAGATTACGGAAGTAAACAAAATAAGGCTCCCAAAACCAGAATGGGTATTGCTGCTATTATGCGCAAAACCTTATCAGAAGTACAAGAATATAAAAAGAAAAAGGATAAAAGTGATGATTATGAAAAAGATATAAAACGAGAAGCTCTTTTGCCTGTTTTAAATAAAGAAATTCCTTTAAAAGTACATGCCCACCGAGCTGATGATATTATGACAGCCCTGAGAATTGCTAAAGAGTTTAATATAAATATTACCATAGAACATTGTACTGAAGGTCATTTAATTGCTGAAGAATTATATAAAGACAATATTCCCGCCATTGTGGGTCCTTCCTTTGGCGAACGCAGTAAAAGCGAATTGAAAAATAAGTCGTTTAAAACGGCTGGCATTCTTGCTGATCATGACGTAAAAGTAGCTATCATGAGTGACCATGGGGTTACCCCTACTCAATATCTACCAATATACGCTGCTTTATCTATTAAGGCCGGTATGAAGGAAACAGATGCCTTAAAAGCAATTACTATTAATCCCGCAGAAATATTGGGTATAGATGATAGGGTCGGGAGTATCGAAAAAGGTAAGGATGCAGATTTAATAGTATTTTCAGGCGATCCATTAGATATCCGCTCCAAAGTGGAAGAAGTATATATAAATGGAAAACAGGTAAAGTAATAATAACCCATTTAAACGAATTAGTAGGGGGATTATATAAATGACTATCAAAAAACATCTTCTTAAAAGAATTTTAAGAACCTTGATTACTGCAATTGGGGTTACTATTATCGCATTTTTAATCTTACATCTAACTCCCGGAGATCCTGCCAGAATTATGCTGGGTTCTTATGCTTCAGAAGAAAATATAGAAGCGGTCAGAGCCAAGTATAATTTAGATGAGCCATTACATACCCAGTATTTGGTATGGATTAAAAATATTATATCAGGTGATTTAGGTACATCTATTCGGTATAACAGATCAGTTGGTACTTTATTAGGTGATAGAATAGGTAAGACTTTACTGCTTACCGTTACCGGTCTCGTATTCTCTATTGTATTTGGAGTTATTTTTGGAATTTTAGCCGCCTTAAAGAGAAATTCATGGTTAGATTATCTCTCAACTGTCCAGGCCATGTTCTGGATTTCCATGCCCTCTTTTTGGCTTGGTATTTTATTATTATTTATATTCGGTCTAAAGCTTAATTTATTGCCCATCTCTGGTACAGGCTGGTCGGCCCTAGTTTTACCGGCCTTAACTCTTGGTCTTAGACAGGAAGCCTGGTTTGCCCGACCGATGCGGGCCGAGATGCTGGAAGTCTTAA
>CAZGMM010000137.1:0-5933 GCA_964526845.1 uncultured Halanaerobiales bacterium
CATTTTTAGTTTGAATGGATAAAAAAGGGTAAAATAAATAATTACAAAAGGAGTGAGCCGATGAAAGAAAGATTTACTAAATTATTATCAAAAGACCATTTGGACTATGGTGATATAAGGTTCGAAAAAAATAACGAGACAGATATAAGATATGAAGGAAATGAATTAAAAGATATCAAAGAAACTTATCGTGAAGGCGGTCATATAAGAATATATGATAAGGGCAGTAAAGTATATGGTTCTTTTAGTGAAGTAGAAGATGCCGTCCAAACCTTCGGCGAATTACAGAAATTAAGTAGTGTAGCTGGTGACTTCCAGAAGGAAAAAATTAGTTTAAAAAGTTCTCCGGTTATAAAAGATAAAGTCGAGATCAATCCACAACATCATCCCCGAGACATAAGTTTATCTGACAAAAAAGACCTCTTGAAAAAATACAATGAACTTGCCTTAAAACAGGATAATGTAATCAATACAATATTTCATTATAAAGACTTTAATTCAAAGAGAATATTTGTAAATTCGGAAGGTACGGTCATTGAATATGAACTGTTGGCCAGTTATATTCACGGGGCTATTTTTGCCAAAAAAGGTGATATTGTTCAGATCAAGGGTGTAAGTTTTGGTGGATTCCCTGAATTTAATAATCTGTTGAATAGAGAAGAAGACTTACTGGAAAAAGTAGAAATCTTACAAAAAATGCTTGCCGCTGAACCTGTCAAAGCCGGTACCTATCCGATTATTGTTAACCCTCAGTTGGCGTCGGTACTTATCCATGAGGCTTTTGGCCATTTATCAGAAGCCGATATTATAAAAAATAATCCATCTTTTATTGATAAATTACAGATGGGTAAAAAACTAGGTTCAGAAATCTTAAATGTTATTGATGACCCTACTATAAAAGATACACCGGGTTATTATAAATACGACGATGAAGGACAGCCCGGTATAAGAACAGAATTGATAAAAGATGGTATTTTAAATGGAAGACTCCATTCCCGTGAAACAGCTAATATTTTTTCAGAGCCGGTAACCGGTAATATGCGGGCCGTTGATTGTAACCATACCCCAATTATCAGGATGTCAAATATTTTTATTGACAGCGGCAATGATAACCTCCAGGATATGATTAATTCAATTGAAGAAGGTTACTATCTTTTTAATAGTAAGGGCGGCCAAACCACTGGTGACCAGTTCACCTTTGGGGCAGAGTATGGTTATAAAATAGTTAATGGAGAAAAACAAGAAATGGTAAGAGACATAAATATTAGCGGTGAACTATTTAAAACCTTAAGAAATATTACAATGGTTGGTGATGATTTGACCTTTAATGAAGTTGGCGGTTGTGGCAAGGGAGATCCTATGCAGTTAAATATATTCTCTGGTAAAGGTGCTCCCCATATTAAGATAGCTGAAGCAAATATAGGGGGTAGATAAGATGAATTATTTTGATGAAATAGATGATAGATTTGAAGAAGCTGAATTTTTACAAAAATCTACCAATAAGGTAAAGATAAAGATTGAAAATTGGGATTTAGAAAGTATTGAGCATAATAACCTGGTAAGTACTTCCTTAAGAGTTAAAGAAGATAGAACTTTTGGTAGTAATTACACCTATGGTAAGTCAAATGAGATTATGGAAAAGCTAATAAAGGGAGCAGAAAAATCAATAAAATTTGGTAAAGAGGCACAATTCGATTTTAGTTCAGATCGTATTGATAAAACTTCTCTTAAAACAAGAGAAGAATATGAAAATTCTAATCCCGCTGTTTTATTTGATTATCTTCAAGATATTATGGATTATATTAAAGAAAAACAACCGGATTTGACCCTTGATATAGACATGGTTAAACTTTTTAACAGTATTTCCATGAAAACCAGTCAAGGGGGAGATCTTAAAGATGAAATAAGTAATTACAGATTATATATCGGTTCTCCGGTGCCCGGGGGAGGATCACAGTTGATAAGAGGTTTTGAAAATGAATCTATGTTTGCAGATATATTTAAGGAAGAGATTGATGAATTATTGGCGGAATATAATATAGCTAGGGAGGTATCTGTACCTAAAACCGGGAAACTACCCGTATTATTTTCACCCCGTTCTTTATACTTTGTACTTGTAAGCCTACAGGCTGGCTTAAGTGGTAAAAAGATCTATCAAGACACATCTCCTTTAATTGATAAAAAGGGAGAAAAGATCTTCAGTGATAAGATAGATATTACAGATAAACCACATATGGCCAATTCAGGCAGCCGAAGGTTTTTTGATGATGAAGGTATATTGACCAGCCAGAGTGAGATAATAAAAGATGGAATACTTAAAAGTTATATTTATGACTTAGAATATGCCGATAAACTGGATGCCAAACCAACCGGCCATGGTCTAAAAAAAGAGTTGTTTAGCGCTGATATAACAACTTCAGTCTCCCCTAACTTTATAAACCCTGTAATTGAACCTAAAGATAAAAGTAAAAATGAGCTTTTATCAGAAATAGATAAAGGTATATATGTAACTAATGTAATTGGTTTTCATTCATCCAATTATGAACAGGGCCATTTTTCCGTGCAAGCCCAGGGTTTTAATGTCGAAAATGGTAAGTTAGTGGGACGCCTCCAGGATGTAATGATAGCCGGAAATATCTATGAAGAATTTAATAATGTGATCGGTGTTGGAGATAAAATCTATCCTAATATGTGGGGATATGCACCTTATATCTTAGTTGATAAAATTTCGGTAACCGGGAAATAAATAAAGTTTGTATAAAACAAAAAATTTATATCTTAATTTCTATTTTAATATTCGAATAAAATTAAATGATAATTTTTAAGCCCTCTCTTATGAGGGTTTATTTTTTTTATATTATCCAATAATCTGTAGCTTATGAACTTTGTTTAAAGTTCATTTTATTATATACTTAATTTAAGAAGATGTTTAAATTTTGGTAGTTTTTTCTTATTATAAAGTTGAGGAGATGAGAAGGTTGACTATTAAGAAAGGATTAATTTTCGGCCTGATACTTTTAGTAATAATAACTTCCTCAATTATCTTCTTTAATAACTACCTCAATGGTCAGGCTAATAACTCTGATAAAACGATAGAGTTAAATGAAATAGATAAAGAAAGCGGAGTTAATAAGCTTTTATATAATAGACAATCGGTGAGAAATTATAATAATCAGTCCATATCATTTCAAAATATAAGTGAAATAATTTGGTCTGCGGAAGGTATCAATGTTGACGGGATAAGTGGACCGACCAGGACATCCCCTTCCGCCGGTGCGGCCGATCCCCTTGTTATATATGTCTCGATTTCTAAGGTAAGTAATTTAAAAAGTGGACTATATAGGTATGAACCAACTGAACATTCATTACATTACTTAATTGAACAGGATATATCAGAGCCGTTAGTGGAAGCAGCATTAGGACAGTCACCGGTTGCTGAGGCCCCGGCCTGTCTGATAATCACAGCTAACTATGAAGATACTACAAATCGTTATGGAGAAAGAGGTATAAAACACGTACATATGGAGGCGGGAGTGGCCGGACAAAATGTCCTATTAACGGCTGAAAGCATTAACCTTGCTGGTGTCATTATCGGGGCATTTGAAAATGATAAAATTAAAAAGGTAATGGGCGGTATAGAGGAAACTCCCCTCCTACTCATTCCGATTGGTCATGACCGTTAATAATAAATGGTGAAGGTGATCAGTATGCAGAAAAAACCTTCTTATATAAAATTGCATAAACAGGGGATAATAAAAAAGAGAGTTAAAGAATTAAAAGAAATATTAAAAAACTGTTATTTATGTCCCCACCACTGTGAGGTCAACCGAATTAAAAGTGAAACAGGGATTTGTAATAGTGACAGCCGGCTTAAAATTGCCAGTTATGGCCCCCATTATGGGGAAGAGGCGCCCTTAGTGGGTAATAAAGGTTCCGGTACCATCTTTTTTAGCAACTGCAGTTTAAAATGTGTTTACTGCCAAAACTATGAGATCAGCCAGAAAGGGATAGGTAACTATGTAAAGCCGGCCGAGTTAGCCGAGATAATGCTTAACCTACAAGAAAGGGGCTGCCATAATATTAATTTTGTGACACCTACCCATATGGTTTATGGTATAATAAAGGCAGTTGATATAGCTGCCGAAAAAGGATTAGAAATTCCCCTTGTTTATAATACTGGAGGATATGATAGGGTAAACACATTAAAGTTACTGGATGGTATTATAGATATTTATATGCCGGATGTAAAGTATGCAAGTAACAAAAAGGCAGAAAAATATTCTAATGCCCCTAATTATTATGATATAATAAAAGATGCATTAAAAGAGATACACGACCAAACAGGGGATTTAGAAATAGTAAATGGCATAGCTGAAAAAGGCTTATTAGTGCGGCATCTTATTTTGCCGGCAGATATAGCCGGGAGCAAAGAAATAATTAATTTTTTAGTTAAGAATATTTCAACCAATACATACCTTAATTTGATGGAACAGTATTATCCTTCTTTTAAGGTAGATAAGTACCCTGAGTTAAATAAAAGGATAGACTATCATAATTACAATGAGCTATTAAAATTTGCAAAAGAACAAGGCTTAAGAATAGATTAAAAATTATTTTATTAATGAGAGGCGATTTAAATGAATTATGCTTATTTTTTCTTTAAGCTAACCAAATATTTTAAGGACAAGAATATAGAATGGACTAAAAAAGTACTTTTTATAGTGCCTTTTATATATTTTATTTCTCCCATCACGATCATACCTTATTATTTTTTCCCTTTAGCGGGACTACTAGATAATGTATTTGTCCTGTTGCTAGGATTATATTATATAAAAAGGACAATAGATGATTATGATCCCTATAATTCCTCGAAAGACAAGAAAGATAAGAATAAAGATAATGTAATTGATATTACCGATAATGATTATGATTTTAAAGACTAAGATATATAAAAAAGAGGTGGGAAAAAATGAATAATAAAAGAATTATCCTAATTCTAGTAATTATATTAATATTTTCATTACCTCTTAAAGCAGTTCAACTTGATCTATCCCATATACAGGAGTTGATTGAGCAGGATAAACATGATAAAGCTTTGGAAATATTAAAAGAAAATGATATTTCAGATAATCCGGACTTGAGATTTTATAAAGCACTGCTTTACAGTTGGGACTCAGAATATGATTTATCTATTGAAATTTTAAAGAGTTTAATAGAAGAATATCCAGAGAGATTAGATTTTTATGCTCATTTAGGGAGGGTCTATGGCTGGAAGGGCGAGTATGAAAAAGCTGAAACAGTAATCAAAGAAGCCCAGGCAAAGGATAAAACTCCGCAGAGAACTGCTCTCTTAGCACAGCTGGCCGAATGGCAGCAACAATGGTATAAAGCCTATAATTTAAGACAAGAAGCTTATAATCTAGCCAAAGGTACTGAATTAGAAGCAGAATATGAAAAACTTTTAAAAAGAGCAGAGGATAAATTAAAGCCAACTAATTTTATAGAAGCCGAATTACAATATAATGACCAATTAAATACAAATCTATTAGTTGGACAGAATAGATTTATTAGAAATGGTATTAAAATTGAGGGCTCAGCCGGCCTTAATCTTTATGAAGATGAGTTAAATTATTTATTAAGAGCTCAACTTAAAAAACCTATCTATCATAACATAAAATGGAGTGGTGGTATTGAATATTTAAGTGGTGGAAAGAATAAAAATATTAATTATACTGCCAGTTTCAATTATAAAATAGATCAAAAAAATACTTTAGGCTTTTATCTTAATGCCTATGATTATGTGCATACCTATGATTATGTGCAAAAGACTGATTATCAGACTCTAGAGCTGGAGGAACAGTACAGATTTAATAATGATAATGTTTTAGTTTTTAAAAATACATCTAGACATGATAGCACTGGTTGGACGTTAG